>WALG01000069.1 GCA_015522955.1 DHVE2 group archaeon | reverse complement strand
TTACAGGTGAGTACCGGTGAGTGTATATACACGCAAAGAGGCATTGGCCGGGTAGTTTTAAAGGGTAAGGAAGTAGTTGAGGATGTTACAAATCTGAGCAAAAACAATCACGAGACGAATAGAAAAGTTGAAAGAATCTGGTTAGAATATGATAGACACCAATGGAGAGTTGATGGCATTCAGGTTTTTATAGGTTAGTACAACAACAGGATACATAGTGTACTCTTCAGAAAAGCGCTGGAAAGGGTACTTTTGGGTTTGCATCTCTCAAAATCTCAACAACTCGAAAATGGAGGTACAAATTAAGGCTTTAAATAGGCGAAAAATCCGTACTCTACATAGAATGCTGTGGTAGAGATAAATTTTTATATTTTCATATCTTTTCTATTTCCGTAGTTTGGATTCAAGAAATGCATGGTTGTAGAGAAAAACCGGTGGATGTGGTGAAATATAGAGGTGGGTTAAGTGCAGGAAATACATAATTGTACTGAAACAAATTGGTTAGAATTGGATTATATTCGGATTGAAAGAGAAACCATCTCCGTTACACACTATAATCATGGCCTTCTCAAAGAAAAATTGCCCTTAGATTTATCCCCACAGATAATGGCATCATACTATAATAGTAAATAGGAGATTTGTTATGATGGGCTCACTAAGACAGTTGGCCAGGCTGCTGAAGTATCTCCAAACTCATGCGCTCCATTTCTCACTTGGGTTAGTAATAGTTGTGCTTATGTCCTACACCAGTGGTGTAGTTCCTGTACTTATAAAAAATGCAATAGATAAGGGTATAAGCACTGGAAACTATGGTGTTGCTGTCTATTACGCACTCCTGATACTACTCGTTGGAGCACTGAACGGGGCTTTCAGTTTTGCCAGTAGGTACCTCCTTATAAAATCCGCTCAGCACGGGGTCTATCACCTCAGAATGAGCGCTTTTAAGGCCATACAGCGGCAGGAAATGGAATTTTTCGACAGGACCTTTTCAGGCCAACTCATAAGCAGGATCACCAATGATACTGAGAGAATAACAAGGTTTCTCTCCTTTCGCGTTAGAATGTTCATTTACTCCATTTTTCTAATTCTAGTTTCTCTCTACTACATGCTCACAATGAATCTCCTGCTTACTGGAGTTGCTCTTCTTACCATAGCTATTGTTGTTGCCCTGAATACAACCTACGCAATGAAGGTCAGACCTATTTACGATAAAATAAGGCAACAAACAGGGGTAATTGCTTCTATTGCAACTGGAACAATAGCCGGGGTAAAGACGATAAAGTCTCTCTCCGTTGAGGAAAATATCCATGGAAAGTTCTCAAAGGACAATGATGGGCTTTACATGCTTAATGTTGATGCTACAAAGATAACAGCCCTCTATGGAAATGCCTCATTCCTTATACTTGGAGTGGCAATGAGCGTAATGTTTTACTACGGAGGAAAAGCCATTGTGGGAAATACTCTCACAGTTGGTGAACTTGTGGCTTTTTTGACATATATGCTTACAATGATGTGGCCTCTCAGAGCCCTCGGCTTCACGATAGGTGACATTCAGAGAAGTCTGGCTGCAGCATCAAGACTCTTCGAAATCATTGATTCTGCCCCTGAAACCGTGGATCCGCCCGATGCACTTGATCTCAAAAATCCACAGGGAGAGATAGAGTTTAGGGATGTGCAACTCACTTATCGCACAGGAAAGATAGCGCTTAAAGACATGAACTTTAAAATAAAGCCCGGTGAGAAAATCCTTATAACGGGTCCTCCTGGCTCTGGAAAGAGCACGATTCTTAAGTTAATAGCGAGGTTTTATAGGCCTGAGGAGGGTACGGTGCTTATAGATGGGATCAGTGTCGGAAAAATAAAGATAAAGAGCCTTAGAAACATTGTCGCTTATGTGCCGCAGGAGCCCTTCATATTCAATAGAAGTATAAAGGAGAACATATCTTTAGCGAATCCTGATGCCACAATGGAGGAGATAATTAAAGCTGCAAAAACAGCAAAGATACACGATTTTATTTCATCACTCCCGGAGGGCTATGACACAGTTGTTGGTGAAAAGGGTATAACGCTATCTGGTGGGGAGAGACAGAGAATAGGGCTTGCGAGGGCACTTCTCCTCAATCCGCGGGTACTGCTCTTGGATGACCCGGTATCGAATCTTGATGCCCAAACTGAGAGAAAACTTGTTGAAGACTTAAGAAGTATCCTGAAAGACAAAACGGCCATAATCGTATCTCAGAGGCTATCTTTAGGAAAGTTAGCGGACAGGGTAATTGTAATTGAAAATGGAAAGATAGTAGAGGAGGGAAAACCGTGCGAACTCGCGAAAAAAGGCGGAATCTTTGAGGAAATGATCAGTGTGGGTGAGAGAAATGGCAGATAAATCCTCTCTTTCACTCCTTAAAAGATTTATCAGGGAGGCGATCTCTGAGAGGAAAACTCTTGCAGTGGTTGTTATAAGTATAATAGGCTCTGCCATTTCCAATATAGCCTCACCCTATATCCTGAGCGTTGCAATAGACCATTGTATAATCCCCGGCAAATATGAGGAACTTTGGATTATAGCCCTTTTCTATCTTTTGGCTCTCGTAGGCCAGTGGTTTTTCGCAACACTTCAAACATTTTACAGCGAAGTCTTTGGTCAAAAGGTGCTCAAGAATCTTAGACAACTGCTTCACAAGAAAGTGCTCGTTTCAAATCTCGATTTCTTTAAGGAGAAGTCTACGGGAGATCTGGTGTCAAGAATAATCAACGATACCAACGTGGTCAACGATGTCCTTGTTTCTGGTTTATTAGGTGGACTGGGAAGCTTGATCAGTCTAAGTGGCATAATTGTAGCCATGCTTCTCCTTGATGTTAAGTTAACTCTTGTAACGCTTTCAAGCATTCCTCTTATGGTTGTCATATCTCTCTATTTCGGAGGTAAGATGAGAAAAGCATATCGTGATACAAGGCAGAAGATAGCGAAAATCTCCAGTGTGGTTGAGGAGAGCGTTGCAGGAATAGAGACTATAAGAGCCTTCAATAAGGAGGAGGATGTTGAGAGAGAGTTTTCCAGAGCCTCAACTGAAACCATAAAAGCCTACCTTAAGGTCGCTGTTTATATGGGTATTTTCTGGCCCTTTATGGATATAGCAAGTCTCCTTTCAGTTATAGTGGTGATTGCCTATGGTGGCTATCAGGCATACCTGGGAGCAGTGAGCATTGGTGTTGTTGTGGCATTCATTCAGTATGCTCAGAGGTTTAGAGGGCCAATAAACAATGTGGTGAGTATGTACGATAGCCTACAGTCAGCTTTAGCTGCCCTTGAGAGGATATACGAGGTGCTTGATGATGAGAGTGTGGAAGATTATGAAGGTCTCTCTATTGAGAAGATGAAAGGCAATATAGAGTTCCGCCATGCGTGGTTCGAGTATGAAAAGGGCAGACCGGTGCTTAAGGATATTAACCTTGTAATTCCGACTAGTTCTAAGATAGCGATAGTTGGTAAAACAGGGGCTGGAAAAACGACCCTTGCAAACCTTATAATGCGCTTTTACGATCCCACAAAAGGAAGCGTATTTTACAACGGAATAGAGGGGAGAGAGATAAGCAGGAGAAGTTTAAGGAGAAGGATAGGCTACGTACCCCAGGAAACCTATCTCTTCCCAGGAACGATAATGGAAAACATACTGATGGCCAATCCTGAATCTAGCAATAAGGACGTGGTAAGGGTATGCAAGAAACTTGGAGTTCATAATTTTATAATGAGACTTCCCAAGGGATACGAAACCTCTCCAGGAGAGGCAGGGAAATTACTCTCTGTAGGCGAAAGACAATTAATTTCACTTGCAAGGGCCCTCTTAAAAGATCCTGATATAGTTATCCTCGATGAGGCACTGTCAAGCGTTGATCCGAAGACGGAAAGACTCATTCAGGATGCTATGCTAAAACTCATGGAGGGAAGGACAAGTATAATAATTGCTCACCGTCTCTCAATAACCCGCTTCGTGGATATGATTGTAGTTGTTGAGGATGGAAAAATAATTGAAGAAGGACATTTTAAATCCCTCCTTAGCAGGGGAGGATACTTTCAGAGGCTCTACACATCCCAAATGATGGGAGAAAACCCTTAAAATAGAGTGAGAGGTATATAAAAATGGAGAGTTAGAGATTATAAAAAAGGATGTTGAAGAAATAAAAGTACAGTTAGCATTTCTATTATCACATTGTTTAGAGGAGGGAGAGGTGGATGAAGAGGAAAAGAGAGATAATGGGTATTTTGGAGGATATGAAGAAGGGTAGTTACATAACGAAAGAAGAAATTCAAAAAGAGCTTTTAGAGAGAGATTGAATTGTTCAGGGTAATGGTGAGCAATGCGGCAAGAAAAGGTGCAAAGAAGATGCCTAGGGAACTGAAAGAGAGGGTTCTAGAGTTGCTGGATATTTTGGAGAGTTCATAGATAAAGGCTTGAACTCAGTAGAGATTCAGAATAAATCTGTAGCAAGGAACATAAAGATGAAAGTGAGGAAGCGCAAGAGCATTATAAACGTGGAATGAAATACCTTTCATAGGTAAGGGAGGGATGCTAATAATACTGCTGCATTCCATAGGCATAGGATTTTTCCTGTGGATTGCTATACAGGCATGGATGGAAATGCATGGTGTTCCATGACATGGAAAAATGATAGATTAACTAAAATCTCAAAATTTTTATACCATTATAGTATTATACTTCTGTGGTATAAATGAAGTTCTACGACAGAGAGAAAGAGATGGAGATATTGCGAAAAGCCACGAGGGTGGCAATAATAGGGCGCAGAAGAGTTGGGAAGACTAGGCTGGTGGAGGAGACCCTACAACCAATAACCTTGTTTATTCCCTCTGAGAAAAATGAGGTTCTTGTGTGCAGAGACTGGATAAACGAGATAAAAAAGAGGAGATACATACCTGAGAGTTTGAGAACAATGAAGGATATTGTGGAGTTCCTCATGGAAGAAGGTGAGACAATATTTATAGATGAGCTTCAAAATGCTATGAAAACAAATCCTTCTTTTCTGTCAGATTTGCAAAGGCTGATTGATTCACACAGAGATGTAAAATTAGTGGTTACTGGCTCACTGATAAGCATGGCTAAAAAGATGGTTGAGGATTACCGCAGCCCGCTATACGGCAGGTTTGACTACACCATAAAACTCAGAGAACTCTCATTTCCCACAATATATGAGATAATGAGGGATTTGGGATACAGCATAGAAGATGCCGTGATTATGTGGTCCGTATTCGGTGGTTTGCCGAAGTACTACGAGACATTAGAGAAGTTCAAAGTGCCCGTTATGGATTTCATAAGAATGATGTTCTACGAAGAGCCATATCCAATGCTGAGCGAGGTTATGCTGATGCTCAAAGAGGAAGTGGGCAGAGAATACAAAGTGTATTTTAGTATACTCCAAGGTATTGCAGAAGGGAACTCGACGATTGGGGAGATTGCCTCATACATGGGATTGAAAAGCACGGATATAAGCAAGTACATGCATGCTCTTTACAATGACTATGAGTTCATTTCCCGTAGGAAAGATGCCTTTGGTAAAGGTAAATACAGGTACTACATCTCCCAGAATCTCATCGATTTCTGGTTCAGAACAATATGGAAAAATTATTCCAAATATGAGCAGAGTGGTGTAGAGTTCAAAGAAGAGGATATAAAGAGATATGTGGGTAGGAAGTACGAGCAGTTGATGGAGTTATTCGCTCAGAATTTTGTGAATTTCAAGATAAAGAGCATAGGAAAGCTCTGGGGAAAATATGAAGAAAAGGAGCGAGGTAAGGAGAGTTTTGAGATTGATATCGTTGCAGTTGGAGAGAAGAAAATAGCTCTGTTTGAGGTTAAATGGTCGAAGCTGGGTGAGAAAGAGGTGAAAAGGGAAATTGAGAAGCTAAAAGAGAAGGCGGATGCAATAAGAGATGCGAGGGAAAAAGAGCTTATAATTGTAGCCAAAAAGGTGGAGAAGAAAAGGAAAAATGTGTATGACCTGGAGGATATTGAGAAGATCATTTATAAATTAAACAAATATTCCAGATTGAAAATTTGAGCCAGTGTAAGCAAAAATTTACATAAATATTAAAAAAAGAGAAAAGATAGTTAAAGTTTTGGTATCAGATTAGAGGCTATAGGAGATCCAAAACCCG
>WALG01000068.1 GCA_015522955.1 DHVE2 group archaeon | reverse complement strand
CGAAGCATTTAGGGGAGATAGAGAGCACGAATCCGTGCGGAGAGCAGCCATTATTGCCATACGAGTCGTGCAATCTGGGCAGCATAAATCTCTCCCTGTTTGTGGAGAATGGAGAGATAAAATGGGATAAGTTAAGGCGAGCGGTGCACACCGCAGTGCATTTTATGGACAACGTGATAGATGCCAACAACTATCCTCTCCCAATGGTTAGGGAGATGACCCGCAAATCCAGAAAGATTGGACTCGGTGTGATGGGCTGGGCAGAGATGCTGATAAAATTGGGTATACCGTATGATAGCGAAGAAGCGATAGAGTTAGCGGAGAGGGTAATGAGATTCATAAGCGAAGAATCGCATAGAGCGAGTATGAAGTTAGCGGAAGAGAGAGGGGTATTTCCGGCGTGGGAAGGAAGTGAGTGGTGGAAGAAGGGGATAAGGATAAGGAACGCGACGACGACGACGATAGCGCCCACGGGGACGATAAGCATCATAGCGGGCACGTCCTCAAGTATCGAGCCTCTGTTTGCCATTGCATTTGTACGCCGTGTTCTGGATGGCCAAGAACTCCTTGAAGTTAACCCGCTCTTTGAGGAAATAACCCGCAGAGAGGGTATTTATTCAGAGGAACTTATGAAGAAGGTTGCAGAGACTGGCAGTGTGCAGCATCTTGATGAGGTATCGGAGCATATCAAACGGCTATTCCGAACTGCACATGACATTGACCCAGAATGGCATGTGAAGATGCAGGCAGCGTTCCAGAAATATGTGGATAATGCGGTGAGCAAGACGGTGAATCTGCGCCATGATGCCACCATTCAGGATGTGGAAGAAACTTATATCTTAGCGTGGAAACTCAAATGCAAAGGTATAACTATTTACAGAGACAGAAGCAAGAGTGTGCAGGTTATATATCGGGGTACCAAGGCTACAACTCAGGAGGTTCAGAAAGAGAAAGAGGAAAAGGAAGAGGTAAGTCCGCTGGAGGCACTTACCTTCAAGGTTCATGTGGAAGATAAATACCTGAAAGTGGATAGTACCTTTGATCCAGCGTGCCCGACGGGGAAGTGCGATAATTAATCTTTACTCCTTCTCAATCATTTTATTTTTGGTGATGTGTATGGCGTTGAGTATATTTGGTGATTGATATATAATTTCTAAAAGTGCTTATGCGCTCATCATTATAGCCACACCTAGAACCATCAGTATCACAGATATGAATAGCCTGTTACTTATCACCTCCCTTAAAATAAGTTTTGCAAATATGGTGGCCAGGAGAGGGCTGGTTTCGGCAACGGGTGCGGCAATCTCTGAGCCTGCATAACTTATGGCCAAGGTGAATGTGTACTGGGCAATAACAATGCCAAAGATGGCAATTAGGGCAGCATTGAGATACCCTTTCCAGTTAAGTTTTCTCAAGTCATTTCTTATCCATGGAAATGGAAGTAGGAATATGGAGATTCCACCCGCAGCCATTATACGCAGTCCGGTGACCTGATAGACTTGCAAACCTTCAAGTAACCAATCAATGGATACCACCGCCAGTGCCCATAGAAATTGAGCGATAATTGCATATAACACTCCCAGAGGATGCAATTTCACCTCCTCTTTTTTGACGATAATCAAGGAAACTGCAAATATTATCAGCAGGGCACCCAGTACTACCATCATAGAAATCTCTCGACCTATGAGAAAATGTGCAAATACAATGGTCCAGAGTGGATACATTGTTACAATAAGAACACTTCTTGATACACCCATAAGTTTCATGGCGGAGAAGAAAAAGAAATCTCCTATTACAAATCCAGCCAGAGAGGAGAGAATAATTATTGTGAGGATATTGTAACCCACATCTGGAAATCCCGTGTAGAGGAAGAGAACAGCGTAAAACGGGGCACTTATCAGCAATCGAAGAAAATTCAAACTTAAACTTCCGCTCCCCCTTAGGAAAATCCTGGCCATTATGGTTGTTGTGGCCCATATAAGGGCTGTGCCGAAGGCAAGTAAAACACCCAGTTGCACATTCACGCATAGATATGGAAACACGTGTATTAAATGGTTTGGGAACGCTATCAAAAAATGAAAAAAGAGGGAAATATAAAATAGTGAACTGCGATACTCTAGGGATGCCCCGAATGTCCGAGTTTTTTCACGATATGAAATCGGTACTTACCGGCAACATATTACTGCTCTTTATTACCTGGATCCTTCTAATGTTTGGAGGCAATCTCACCTCTAATTTTGCCTCCTTATATTATAGGGCTCTGGGGGCATCAGATGTAATCATCGGTATCATATCCTCACTCTCATTTATCACCATGGCTGCTCTGCAACTGATAGGTGGAAGTCTTGCAGATAGTATAGGACGAAAAAAGATGATATCAACATTCACATTCATGTTTGCATTCAGCATTCTTCTTTTCGCTTTTGCTCCATCTTGGCAGGTAATTGTCATTGCTGTCATTGTATCCAATCTTTCGCTTCTCTATCAACCTGCACTATTTTCCGTGATGATGGATTCCCTGCCTGAGAAGAGAAGAACCACGGGCTTTGCAATAACTAACGTTCCCCTCCTTTTTGCCATGGTAGCCCCTGTATTGGGTGGCTATTTTGTGCATCAACTTGGCATAGTTAAAGGAATGCGGCTAAATTATCTGCTATTTTTTCTACTTGCACTCACCGCTGCCTTTCTAAGGCTTGGAATCAGAGAAACTCTGCAGATAAAAAAGAAAAACTACTCCATCAGAGAGCACATCCTCAAATCTATTCTAGTATGGAGAAAAATTACAAGAAAAATGTATTATCTGCTTTACAGTGGAATAACCATTAATTTTGTAAATGGACTAACAATGGCGTTTCTGGTGCTCTATGCCACAACCTACGTGGATACCCTCTACTGGGGGATAATAATAGGCATACTCATTGCCACTCAGGTATTTCTTGGGTTGGTGGTGGGATATATTGCGGATCGTACCAGGAAAGAAAGGTTTCTGGTCTCAGGTTTTCTCTTTCTATCCTTGGCATCCCTGCTCTTTGCCTTTAAAAATCCATATTTGCTTCCTATATTTGCGGTGCTCAGGGGTGCTGGTCTTGCTATGCAGGGGCCTTCTCAAAATGCACTTATTGCTGATTATGTTCCTATTCCTCAGCGTGGCAGGGCCATGGGCTCTTACCTCTTCTTCTCATATCTTGGGGGCACTGCGGGCGGAATCCTTGGAGGATTTATTTACAAGGCTGTTAGTTATATGCCTTTTCTGATAGGTGCTGTACTTCTTGCGTTAATTGCATTTTTCTTGAGCATTAAGTTAGAAAATTAGATATATGGGAAAAACCATTACTATCGTGGGATGGCTTCTCAAACTCGTGAACGGTGCATGACGGGAATTGAAGGATTAGATTATATTCTCAATGGAGGCATACCTCGGGGCAATACGGTGCTTATAACAGGCTCCTGTGGCACCGGTAAGACCACGCTTAGCCTTGAATTTCTTGTGCATGGAGCACTCTGGGGAGAGCGTTCCATGTACATATCTGTTACCGAGGCACCTGAGAAACTTGTGGAAAATATGATTATTTATGAATTCTTTGATAGAAAACTTATAACTGAGAAAAAAATGATACTGGTGGATCTTCAGGAGATATATGTGAAATTGGGCCTTGAAAAATTGGAATTCACATTGGAAGATGTAAATGTTCTCGTTTCACAGATTGTAAAAATGGTGAAGGAACTTGATGTGAAAAGACTTGTGATAGATTCCATAACCTCAATATGTTACAGGCTAACCTCCAAGGAACAGATTCGAGAATTTATTCTGCATCTTGGTAAAGAATTATCAGATTTAGGCTGTACCACATTTCTCGTTTCCGAACTACTTCCCTCGGCTCAGGGTTACTCGCAGTACGGGGTGGAAGAGGCCATAGCGGATGGTATAATTCTACTTGGTAATATGGAGCGGCGCGGAGACCTGCTTCGTACACTTCAGGTAATAAAAATGAGGGGTACAACGCATTCTCGTGCCAAGTATGTTCTTGATTTAACCTCCATAGGTGTATTACTTGCACCCCTGCTGAAGGGTGGGAGCGTAGAGGTGAGATGATATGGCTGTAACTACAAAAATTGTAGAAAAAATGGATGAATTACCTCCTGCATCTTCTCTTGCGCTTTATGTAGATGTAAACTCCTATTTTGATTCTCTGCGTGCCCTTGTGGATATATTTGCCACAAAGAATGACCTTTACGTGTTCTACATCTCTTCCACCATTCCTTCGCGCAATATAGTTGGCATATTCGAATTGTTGGGAATCGATACCGCCCGTGTATTTTTTGTGGATACAATTTCACATCTCATGCCCGTGGAGAAGGAGATGTCGGATAAGTTTCTTTACATTGAGAGCCCAACAATGCTTGAGAATGTGATGCTCAAGGTCGAATATCTCCTGCGTAAGTATAGGAACAAGAAAACCCTGGTGATTCTTGATTCTGTCAATTCCATGGCAATTCACAACGACCTGAAAATTCTATCTGAATTTTTGCATATTTTTGTGACTACGCTTCGCAGTTGGGAGGCCTATATGGTAATTCTGTCATTGCAGGAGCAAACAACACCCGAAATAAGAAATATGCTTAATTTTGTCACTGATGACTCTCTTGAAGTTGGGGGGGTGAGCCAATGAGTTTGAAAACAACTACCATAGGTATAGAGATGCTGGATAAGGCTCTTATGAATGGGGTACCCCGGGGTTATACTATACTACTCTCTGGTACTCCAGGTTCTGGAAAGGAATTATTCGCCAAGCAATTCGCCTCTGCAGGAGTTGAAAGCGAGAATGTGGTTTATTTTACCACCACTGAGAGGGACGAGGATATTGTGGCAACAATGAAGAGTTTTAACTGGAATACGGATATTAAGATTGTGAACATAGGCACGGAGTACTACAAGAAGGTTCTTGAGAAGGAACTTCTGATAAGCAGGTATAGAGAGGAAGGTATTCCGATAAACGAGATTTTCATGCCGGGCAAGAAAAAGAAGGAGAAGGAACTGAATTTTCTGACCGAGGTAACCTATGAGATTTCCAAATTACAGCCACCTTTTCGTATCATCATAGACTCACTGGACTTCTTTCTGAACCAGTATGAGAGAAGCAAGGTTATATCTGCGCTGAGAACCATAAAGGCGCATACACAGTACAGTGAGAGCGTTGCACTTATAACTATGCTCACAAATGTTTACGATACAGCCACGCAGAGTGGCATTGAGGAGATAGTGGATGTAATCCTCGAACTTGAAATGTTGAGAACAACCTCCTCCTTTGATAAGTATCTTATTGTGAAAAAGGTACGCAATCATCCGGAGAAAACGGGTATATTCAAGTATGAGGTTAACAATAAGGGATTTGTACTGGTGAAGTGAGGAGAATATGGAGAGAAGTGGTCTCGCTGATTTGCCCCTTCATGGTGGTTCTGCACCCCGATGGCTTTTCAAAAGAATGGTCTCACTCTCCAAAGAGATTGTGAGAATAATTCAGATGGAGTACGGTACCGGGGAGGTACTGCGAAGGTTCTCCGATCCTTACTGGTTTCAGGCATTCTCCTGCGTTATAGGATTTGACTGGCACTCTTCAGGCACGACTACAGTTACCATGGGTGCCCTCAAGTCCGCATTGACCCCTGAAGATGGCCTAGTGGTGGTTGGAGGGAAAGGGAAGCATTCCCGGGATACTCCCGATGAGATAGATAAACTTGCAGATGAACTCAGTTTATCAACCCAGAAAATTGAAGACCTTAAGAAGGCCAGCAAATTAGCAGCAAAGGTGGACAATGCAGTCCTTCAGGATGGATACACACTTTATCATCATACCATGCTCATTGACGAGCATGGAAACTGGGTGATTGTGCAGCAGGGTATGAATCCTGCGAAAAAATATGCGCGGCGCTATCACTGGTACCATGATGTAGATAGTTTTGTTCGTGAGCCTCACTCAGGGATAATCTCGGACATTGTGGAAAAAAGGGTACTGGATATGACTGCACGTCAGAGCGAGGTGGCAAGAAAAGTTTCCGTGGATCTGGTTAGGGACGGTGTTTCGAAAATAAAGAATCACGTTGCCGAACTTAGGGATCCGCGGCAAATGACCATAGAGGATTTCACAGGTTTGAAAACTCTGCGCATGCCATGGCGAGTAAACTGGAGAGCACTGTTTCAGGCCTACGAAATTCAACCCAGAAACTATGAAGAATTAATAAGCATTGAGGGTATAGGCCCGTCCACTGTTCGTGCTTTGGCCTATATCGCTGAGATAATATATGGTGCCTCTATATCATGGAAAGACCCTGTAAAATACTCGTTTGCTCTGGGCGGTAAGGATGGTGTGCCTAAGCCAGTGAATCGTAGAGCATATGATAAAAGCATTGAGATTCTGCAGATGAGCATAGAGGAAGCATCGCTTGGTCGCAGGGAGAAACTGGAGATGCTCAGGAGGCTAAGGAGATTTGTGCCTCCCTGATTTTTCCAACGGCTATGATTGTCACTAGCCTGATGT
>WALG01000067.1 GCA_015522955.1 DHVE2 group archaeon | reverse complement strand
GAGCAAGGTTAAGAGTGGAGATGCGGAAGCCCTGACAAGGGAACTTATGGAAAAAAACAGGATTATCGCAGAACTGAAAAATGAATTGCGTCTCAAAGAGGAGGAAATGAAAAAACTTCAGGAGATGATAAAGTATAAGGAAGAAGAACTTGCTCGTAGGGAAGAAGACCTTATCTTTAGAGAGAAGAAAATAGAGAAAGAACTGAGGGACCTGGAGGCGGCTAAGGTTGAAGTTGCCAATCTTGATGAAATCGCACTTAAGAAGAGGCTGGAAGATTTGCAGGATGAGATAAAGAGAAGGGAGGAGGAACTTAAAATCAAGGAGAAGTACCTTCAAACGAAGGAGAGAGAACTGGAGGCAAAGATGAAGGGGCTGGTAGAGGAAGAGGTTGCCATGGCAGAGGAGGAGATTAAGGCAGAGATTGAGGAGAGAAAGGTACATACAGGAACAAGACGCTTGGATGACCTTCTCTACGGAGGATTTCCCATAGGCTCCAACATTCTTATCTATGGGCCACCTTACAGCAAGAAGGAGGTGCTTATATATACCTTCATAGCAGAGGGGCTTCGCAAAGGTGTTCCAGCCATATGGATTCTCACCGATAAAACGGTGGAGGATATACGCAGCGATATGCGGTATGTGCTACCCGCCTATTCTCAGTATGAAAAAATGGGTTTCGTGCACTACATAGATGCTTATTCCCGCAGCATAGGAGATACCCAGAAAATTGAAGGTGTAATTTATCTTGATTCACAGGTGGATGTAGAAGGTATAGGTAGGGCAGTAGAGCAACTGGCCTCAAAAATAAAGGAGAAAGTAAGATATTATCGTCTGGCATTTATGAGCCTTTCTACTGTTATGGCTTATCTCGAGCAGCAATCTCTCCTTAAATTTTTGCAACCATTCACAACAAAGAGAAAAAGAGATGAAGCCGTATCTCTATATGTTTTAGAAAAAGGTCTCCATGGGGAGAGCGAGATTCAGATGGTAGGGTACTTGATGGATGGTATGATAGAGTTCAAGATAGAAGCACACAAAACTTACCTGACGGTGCATGGCGTAACCGAGGTGCAGAGTCGTAACTGGATAGAAGTTACGGCAACAAGAAGTGGCCTGACTCTTGGCTCTTTCTCATTGGGTCACATAAGGTGATGCCATGCTTGTGCTTGGTATTGAGGGCACAGCCCATACCTGTGGAGTGGGCATAGTTTCAGAGAATGAAGTAATTGTAAATCTCTCACATATGTATCGCCCGGAGAAGGGTGGTATACACCCCAGGGAGGCAGCAAATCACCATGCCAAGTATCTGCCAAAATTGATTAGGGAGGCTTTTGAAAGAAGTGGTTTAACTCCGGGGGATGTTGATGGAATTGCATTTTCCCAGGGCCCCGGCTTGGGACCTTGCCTGCGTACGGTGGCCACGGGAGCACGCGTTCTAAGTCTCAAATTAGGCGTGCCAATAGTGGGAGTAAATCATTGCATTGCGCACCTTGAGATAGGAAGATTTACCACAGGCGCCGAGGACCCCGTGATGCTATATGTTTCCGGTGGAAATACCCAGATTATCTCATACGCAGCCAATAAATATCGTGTGTTTGGAGAGACCCTTGATATTGGGATAGGAAACATGCTTGATAAACTCGCACGGGAAATGGGCATACCCTTTCCAGGTGGTCCAAGAATAGAGAAACTGGCCCTAAAAGGCAGGAAGTATATACCCTTACCATACTCCGTGAAGGGCATGGATGTGTCCTTTTCAGGGCTTTTCACGGCGGCGGTAAACAAAATAGGAAAGGAGAGAAAAGAGGATATAGCCTACAGTGTGCAAGAGACCGCCTTTGCCATGCTTGTGGAGGTTACAGAGAGAGCACTTACACACCTTGGAAAGGATGAGGTTCTTCTTGCAGGTGGGGTTGCCAGAAACCAGAGATTAAGAGATATGCTCCAATCAATGACCCGGGAAAGGGGTGCAAAACTATTCATCCCGCCTGATGCTCTATGCGTGGATAATGGCGCGATGATAGCATACCTCGGACTTCTCATGCTTAAGCATGGGAAAGCGATGAAATTAGAGGATACAGCGGTGATCCAGAGATTTCGCACAGACCAGGTTGATATACCCTGGAACGTGAAAAGGCACAGAAAGATCTATGAGAAGGCACCGGGTGCAGAGGCAATAATAGAGATGGGTGAGTTTTATGGACTCAAGAGCGTAAGAAAGATTAGAATTGCAAAGAATTACAGGATAAAGGAGATTGATGAGAAACTAAGAAAAGAGAGAACTCGCAAAGAGGCACGAATTCTCCATGAAATGAAACTGATAGGGATTAAAGTACCAATCATATATGACATAGAGCCCTATGAAATCGTTATGGAGTATATAGATGGTCAACAGGTTTCCACCCTTCTAAACTCCCTTTCCGATGAGAAGGTAAAAAAGATACTTGAAAACATTGCAGAAATCGCAGCAAAGATGCATCAAGCCAAGATTGCACATGGTGATTTCACCACAGGTAACATGATTCTCCAAGATGGAAAAATATATCTCATTGATTTCAGCATGGCGGAAAAAGAGGCGGATATGGAAACCATGGCAGTGGACCTACACATGTTTGAGGAGTCTTTCGATGCAGCGCATTTTGTGCATGCAAAGCAACTTCCCGTGTTCTATCAACGGTACAGGCAACTTATGGGGGAGGAAATAATAAAGAAAGTTGAGGAAATAAAAGGGAGGCGCAGATATGTTTAAAGTCATAACCCACAATCATGGGAAATTTAGAGAGATTGAAAAAATTGTAAGCAAAGCGGAGATGCTGGAGATGGAGTACCCTGAGATACAGACAAATAGCCTTGAAAGTGTTGTAGACTTCGCTCTTAATTACCTTGCATCTAGAATTGAGGGAAATTTCATAATTGACGATTCCGGGCTGTTCATCCCTGCTCTTAACGATTTTCCTGGTGTATACTCTGCTTACGTTTTTGAAACCATCGGCAACGATGGGATACTTTGCCTAATGGAGGGAAAGAAGGATAGAAGAGCTTATTTCAAAACAGTCATAGGCCTGAGATATAGGGGTTACAATTTCAAATTCATCGGTATATGTCATGGAGAGATTACAGAAGAGCCCCATGGCTCCGAAGGTTTTGGGTATGACCCCATTTTTAGACCCGAGGGGTACGATAAGACATTTGCAGAGATGAGTGTGGGGGAAAAGAATAAAATATCGCATAGGGGAAAAGCGCTCAGAAAACTGCGTGGATTTCTGGAGAGAATGGGCGAGATTTAAGTTATTTTTCCACTTTTCTGGCGCATCTCACACAAAGACCCAGAGAAGCAACGTAATGCTCGTCGCATACGGGTCGGCCACAGAGTTTGCATATGTGCCTCGCTTCTTTACCGCATATGTAACATGTTCCCACAATCATTTTTTATGCCTCCTTTCCAGGTATTCGAGATAAAATCGCGGATATGTCTCATACTCCAGCGGGTCCTCGTAGCCTGCTTCCATAAAACCTTTTAAACGCAGTAAACAGGAGTCACATCTTCCGCATGCCCTCTCGCCTCCACGATAGCAGGACCATGTTAGTTCATAGGGAACACCCAGTTTCATACCCCTCTTTATTATCTCAGCCTTGGTCATATTTATAAGAGGAGCAACGATTTTTATGAACTTACCTTCAACACCTCTCTTTGTACCCAGATTCGCCATACGCTCAAAGGCTTCCACATATTCAGGCCTGCAATCTGGATAGCCTGAATAGTCAATAGCATTGGCACCGTAGAATATGGCATCCGCATCAATAACCTCTGCATAGGCCAGAGCAAATGATAGTAATATTGTGTTTCTTGCAGGCACATAGGTTACAGGTATCTCACCTTTTATCTCCTCAAGTTCCCTTTCAGGAACTTCGATGCTATCTGTAAGAGCACTTCCACCTATCTGTCGCAAATCCACATTCATTATTTTATGTGGCACCTTGTAGTATCTGGCTATTTTCTTTGCGCTTTCAAGTTCCCGGGAGTGACGTTGCCCGTAATCGAAGGAGAGGGCATACACTTCATACCCCTCATGAATAGCCATGGCCAAGGTAGTGGTAGAATCAAGACCTCCAGAAAGAAGCACAACTGCACGCATAAGCATCACCTCATTCTAAAGGTATGTAATACCATGCCCCCTGACCCGGGCCCTCGTCCACTGCAATTTCGATTCCCTTTACATTTTTGGGAAACTTGACTCTTTCCATGACCCTCTCTCCCACATATCTGGCAAGTTCCTCCGCACTAGCCAATTTGATGTCCAAGAAATACACGTCCTCAAGAGGCACAATGTATTTTTTGTCATCAAACTCAATATGTACTTCATCTCCCTCCACATGGTGCTTAATATACTCCTGATTTCTTGGGAGGAGAAGTCTGTGATCCATCTCCTCTGCAATTTCCCTAAGTTCTCTCTTAAGGGAGACAAAATCGTAGAGCACACCATTACTGGGTTCCCCATAAACGTGAACACGGATTCCATAATCATGCCCATGGAGACGCGAGCATTTCTGATGTCCTGGAATAAAATGAGACGCTGAGAATTTTATGCCAGATTTCCATCCATCAATTTCAAGCATCATATTTTCCCATACTTCTTACCCTTTTAAAAACATTTCCTCCAGTTGCTTCCTAAGACCCTCAACCATCTTTATTCCCTCTGTGGTAGTTATAAGTTCCGAGTTGATAAGTCCCCTGAACTTGAGGTCTTCGATTGCCGTCTCCACCTTACCGGGACTGTTCAGAAGATATTCCATAAACAAGGTATTTTTAACACCAAGATAAAGAAGAAGGAGCACTTTTTTGTGAAGTTCTGTAATTGGTGCAACCTTGCCCCCCATGACCTTGGTAATTATAGCCCGAAGTTTAAGTGTGACCTCAAAATCCGCAGAGATCAGCGTTGTGAGGATGTGCCTCTTATCCCCAAACTCGTAGTGCTTCATTTCCAAGATATTGGCTCGGGACCACCCTAAAGGTGGAGATATCCTTGGATACTTGTCCCTCTCCTCCACAGATAGGATTTCTTCATATTTCACTTCCACATACCTGTCTAATCTTTTAAATAGAACCCGCTTATCAGTAAGATACACGCGCCCAAGAATCCATTTTTTGTCTGAATAAACTGATCTATCTCTGGCATATCCAATGATGTAGTAGACCTGTGCCTGTGCAATTAATTTCTCCATGCCATTAAATGATGCGCCTTATCATATTTCTTTTTTTTGGAGAATTTTTCAATTTTGAGAACCTTCAATCGCAGGTTTCATCTCTGCACGCTGCAGTTTCCGTGGAGCCTACCTTTATATATTCCTCAGGGAACAGTTTTACCTGCAGAATTTCCTTTTCCCTTCTCTTCAGAAGATTTTCTATGGCTTTATCCGCCTTCTCTATGACCTGCTCTTTTTTACTCTTATCACGATACACCGTTATGCCCTTGCATTTGAGTTTCCATGCGAGCATGAGAACCTCATTGACTTCATCAGGTGGAGCATCATATCTTAGATTTACCGTCTTGCTCACCGCATTATCCACATATTTCTGAAATGCTGCCTGCATCGCCACGTGCCATTTGGGAGCGATATCATGTGCAGTTCGGAATAATCGTTTGAGGTCTTTAGGCAAAGCAAGATTCTGTATAGTGCCAGATTTTGCAATCTCAAGCATCATCTCCTCCGAGTAGTGCCCCCTCTTGCGTATCTCCTGCTCAAAAAGCGAGTTTATTTCAAGAAGTTCCTCTCCGTTTAGTACCTTTCTCACAAAGGCAATGGCAAACAGAGGTTCGATACTTGAGGACGTGCCCGCTATGATGCTTATCGTCCCCGTGGGCGCTATCGTCGTCGTCGTCGCGTTCCTTATCCTTATCCCTTTCTTCCACCATTCACTTCCTTCCCACGCCGGAAATACCCCTCTCTCTTCCGCTAACTTCATACTCGCTCTATGCGATTCTTCGCTTATAAATCGCATCACCTTCTCCGCTAACTCTATCGCTTCTTCGCTATCATACGGTATACCCAATTTTATCAGCATCTCTGCCCAGCCCATCACACCAAGTCCTATTTTGCGGGTTCTAAGCGTAACCATCTCAATCTGCGGAATTGGATACTTATTCGCGTCGATTACATTATCAAGGAAATGCACTGCAGTGTGCACCGCTCGCCTTAACTTATCCCATTTTATCTCTCCATTCTCCACAAACAGGGAGAGATTTATGCTGCCCAGATTGCACGACTCGTATGGCAATAATGGCTGCTCTCCGCACGGATTCGTGCTCTCTATCTCCCCTAAATGCTTCG
>WALG01000066.1 GCA_015522955.1 DHVE2 group archaeon | reverse complement strand
TGGAAAGAAGAAAGAAAACTAAAAAGTTTGTGATAAGAACTCTTTTGATTTCTCTGGCATTGATGATTATATCCCCATGGATATCTTTATTCGTGTCTCTTCTGTTGATAGGTGCTGCCTCTTGGGGCGTAAGTCCAAGCAGGGATCTTAGCATAGGCTATTATGCATCTAAAAGGCAAATATACAATGCAGAACTGGAGAGGATAAAAGAAGGTAACTCCGAGTATCACGGACTTGTGATTACAATAACCTTTTTTCTCAGCATATATATCCTGTCCATTTTTCTTCTTTATCTCGGATGGGATGGGGTAATCTCTTACCTATTCACATAAACTCCCTTTCCATATCCATCACTGCCTCCCAGGATTTTGCCTGAGAGTATAGTTCCAGGGGCTCGTGGTTCATAACAAAGAAATTTGGACCCCATTTGAATATACCCATTATCTTTTCAGCCTGCTCCCTGTAGCCTATAACGTAAAGTGCCGCAGCAAGTGCCTCCGCGCTACTCAGTTGCCACGGATGTCCGAAGTTTGTGGGATTCACCGCCACAAGATAGGGTAATCGGCGAAAATTGCCCCTGAGATGATAGAATACCTCTCGGGCATTTTTCCATGAGCAATCCACCGCAGTTATGCCCTGTCTCTCGGCAGTGCGTCTATCTGCGGGAGATAAAATTCTTTCTGTGAAGGGTGAGAGAACTATACTTCCTCGCGGTATACGGGCACTTTGTGTAGTAAGTCTGGCATAGTTGAATCTTGCCAGTTTCCTGGCAGTGCATTTCTTCGGGTCATCCTGATTAAGGTGCAGAATGTAAAGGCGAATCTCATTCACAGGGACAGATAAAATCGGAGGTATTAATTATTTTCTAACTCATATTCAGTTACCCTGCATTACAAAAATAAACAAATACTAAAATTTTAAGTATCATCAATATCATTACAGGCTATGAATGAAACCATAGAGAGGTTGCAGATGGAGAGAAGAAAGAAAACTAAGAAATTTTTTCTCACCTTCTCCATAGTTTCTGGGTTGCTCATGATTTTCTCACCTCTAATATCTCTATTTGCATCTCTATTGCTTGCAGGTGCTGCCGCTTATGGACTCAGCCCCACCATGAACCTATATCGAGGATTTAAATCCTCAGCACTGCTCAGTGTGGTCTCCAAGGACGCTGCCAAAGAAATTTACAAAACTGAAACTGAAGAGGTTTCAAAAAGAAGATCCCAGTTCTTAGACTTTATAATATTAATAAGTTTATCACTAAGTGTTTTTATAGTATCTCTTATCCTCCTTTATCTGGGATGGAATGGGATATTTTCTTTCTAAGTTAAAATACTCCTCTGTTGACTATCATCTTTCATCTTATTTTCCACTTCCTCCAGGGAGTGATAGCCCAGATGCGAAAAGGTGTATTGATAACTTTCATAGGCCAGGTTTCTTCTCTGTTTAAGGGCGAGACACAAATCATTCAGATATTTTTTAAGCGTTGAAATTGAGAATGTTGCAAGTTCGCAGCCAAGATATTTCGAGAAATCTTCCTTCAATTCCACCACATGCGGATATTTTCTATGAAACTCCTCCACCCATCCCTTCTCGATTTCCACGATTTTATTAATAATTCCCCGCTTTTCTTCATCTCCTACAGATATTCTTCCTTCCATGCAGGCATATTTCTCCCAGAGCGGATTCTTACCCCTTCGGGAGGCCTCTTCCAAATCCCTTAGATAGGAAAGGAGAGTATCCTCGGAGAGGGGATAAAATCTTGCAATCCTCATAAATTTAAATGTTCCCTCTCTCTTGCAATCGGGATTTGTAGCGTTTATTCTGGAGAAGAATTGATATTCCATATCCGCAATTTTTCTCAGGATTTCTTCCTTTTCCACTTCTATCCTCCCCGCACGACTTCCAGACCAATTTCCTCGAATCTCTCCGCAATTCTCTTCATCTTTTCCTCGGAAGGTGCCTCTCTCGCGGGCATAAGATAATCCATCCCTAATCTCCTGTACTTCTCGCTAACATCATGGAAGGGAAGGAGATGTATCCTCTCGAATTTTCCGATTCCCTGAAGAAATTTAGCCCACCCCTCTACATTGCTGGAGGTATCTGTTATTCCTGGAATAACCGGAAAGCGAAGATAAATGTCCTTGGCTCTTCCCCTCTCCACCAAAAATTTGAGATTTTTCTTTATTACTTTATTTCCCACGCCAGTGTATTTCTTGTGCTCCTCCTCATCAAAAAGTTTGAGATCATAGAGAAATAGATTTACCAAGGGCTCCACAGCCTTTAGCACCTCTGTTGGCGAGTATCCCGAGGTATCCAGGGCCACGTGGATGTATCTCCTTCGAAGAGATTTGAGAGCTTCCATTAGAAATTGCGGCTGGAAAAGAGGCTCGCCTCCAGAGAAGGTTACACCACCTCCTGAATCATCATAGAGATTTGCATCCTTCATAACTTCCTGCATAAGTTCCTCCACGGTTATGTATCTTCCCACTATTTTTGTGGCTGTTGTGGGGCACATATCACCGCATATTCGGCAGCCCTGCTCCACTGTACACAGATCCCTTTTTATCCTCTGCATCCCCCCTTCGTCAAAGTAAACTGCCTTTTGGGGACATACATTTACGCAGGTATAGCAGTGAATGCATTTATACTCGAAATACATTACCTGCGGCTTTGGGCTTATTCCCTCAGGGTTATGACACCATATACATCTCAGGGGGCAACCCTTCATAAATATGGTGGTTCTTATCCCAGGTCCGTCGTGAATTGCGAATCTCTTTATATCGAATATGAGTCCACGCATCAATTATACCTCTTTCTGCTCGGTTCTCTCAATTATCTCGTCCTGCAGGCCCTTGGGTAGGTTCACGAAATAATCACTGTAGCCCGCAACGCGAACCATAAGGTCCTCGAATTCTTTGGGCTTCTGCTGTGCCTCTTCTAACAATTCACGGCTTACCACGTTGAACTGCACATGATGGCCACCAGCCCTGAAGAAACCGCGAATTAAATGGGCCAACTTCTTGAGATTCTCCTCGTTGCTCAAGAGATCCGGAGTTAGTTTCTGATTGAGCAGAGCGCCACCTGTCTTATCCCAGTCACATTTAGCGACGCTTCTGAAAACTGCCGCTATTCCCTTCCTGTCCATGCCCTGCACAGGAGATACTCCCTCAGATACAGGAACCGCTGCCTTTCTTCCGTCCGGTGTTGCACCTGTGACCTTGCCGAAATATACATGCACAGTGGTGGGCAGAAAGTAGGCCCTTTTAGATGCCCTTCGCACAGGAGATGGAGGATATCCCTCTATGATTTCCACCATGGTATCCACTATTCTCTTAGATATATCATCCACATAATCATCATCATTTCCAAATTTGGGAGTGCGATTTATCAAAATCTGTCTTAGAATCTCATACTTCCCTTCGAAGTTGTTTTTGAGCGCATCCAGAAACTCTTCCATGCTCACCTTTTTCCTGTCGAATACATGATACTTTAAGGCTGCGAGACTATCTGCAAGAGTTCCTAATCCCACGACTTGGATATATTGTGTATTGTATCTTGTACCTCCCGCATTGCAATCTTTTGCATTCTCCACACAGTCTTCAATCCATAGGGAGAGAAACGGTACAGGAAGATGCTTCGCATACAAAGCCTCTATCATATCGTTGCCCTGCATTTTTATATCCATAAAATATTTTACTTGGGCAACGAACGCGCTCCACAACTCTTCAAAACTCTTGAAATTTTTAGGGTCTCCAGTTTCAATACCTACCTTTTTACCCGTGCGCGGGTCGTAGCCGTTATTTAGTGTTATTTCCAGAATCTTGGGTAGGTTGAAATAGCCTGTGAGTATATAAGATTCCTTGCCAAAGGCACCGGTTTCTACGCATCCACTCACCCCCGAGGTTCTGGCATCCTCAAGGCTCTTACCCTGTCTGAGCATACGAAGCACTACCCGGTCGAAATTGAAGAAGGGCGGCTCTCCGAAGCCGGGAGCAACTACTTTTAAAGCTTGTATCAAGAAGTCATCCGGATTTTTATCGCTTATCAACACCGCCGTATTTGGCTGCAGGGTTCTCATTTCATCCAGAACTTCCAGAATGAGGTAAGATAGCTCATTTACCCCATCGGAACCATCCACCTTCAACCCGCCAACATTTAGTTTGGAGAAATCGTTGTAAGTGAAACTCTCCTCCGCTGTAACACCTACCTTGGGTACCGCAGGCTGATTGTTGAATTTGAGCCAGAAGGCCTGAAGAAGTTCCTTTGCCTTCTCTCGAGTTAATCGCCCCTCTTTCAAATCTTTCCTGTAGAAGGGATAAAGATGCTGATCTATTCTCCCGGGATTGAAGGAGTCCCAGGGATTGGTCTCGTATGTTACACCCACGTGGATGAACCAGTAATGCTGCAAAGATTCCCAGAATGTTCTGGGTGCATGGGCAGGAACCCATCTGCATATCTCTGCCATCCTCGCAAGTTCTTTTTTCCTTCTCTCATCCTTCTCTTCCTTAGCCATCTTCTCAAGTTTTTCTGCGTATCTCCTCGCATAAATCATCAGGGCATCAGCCACAATATCCATACCTTTGAGTTCCTCTATCTTCTCGTAATATTCCGGATCCCAGGGCTCAATCTCCTGCATCTTTCTCTTTATCTCTCTTTTTATATCCAGAAGCCCCATTTTGAAAATTCTATCTCCTCCTGCAGTATGTCCCGGAGATCGCTGCTCCATGAACTCGGTCCAAACCCCTGCTTCGTAGGCATCCTTCCATTCCTGGGGAAGATTTTCAAAGATTATGTCTCTCATTGAGCGGCCTTTCCAGAAGGGAATAATCTCCTCCTCGTATATTCTGCGAGTCTCATCATCCACCCTATAGGGCATATTCTCCCGGGTATCGAGAATTTCTAAATCCTCAAGGCTATGCACTGTTATTTCGGGATATGTGGGGACTTCCTTAACTCCTGTCCCGCGGATTCCTACAATAAGCTGTCCTTCTTCCACTGGTAAACTCACATACTCCATAAGATACTTGAAAGCAAGAGCACGCTGCACCGGGACAGATTTGCCCTTTGCCATCCCGCTTTTATAAAATTCCGTTATGAGTTTGGATCTCTCCACCGAAATGCGAACTTCAAAATTAACGCTTTCCTCTCTCAGTCTTGCAATTCTATCATTTATGGGCCTTATTACCTCGCTTCTACGTGCAATCTCTTCCTGAATATTCATAACTCTTTCACTTTGAGCCAACCTAATACCTCCTTGTAAGTGGAAGATATTTACAAGTTTTATTTAAATATTATCAAAAAATTATGATTTGTGTCAGCACAAACAAACTGCGGGAATGGTAAGGTGGAGAGATTCTGGCTGGAATATGATAGACACAGATGGAGATTCAAAGATATCCGTGAATTTATTTTATGGTACAACAACAGAATCCACGGTGCTTTATGGCTTGAAATAGGTGAGACGCCATCCGATGCATTCGTCAGAAATTCTTCTCAGGAATCACTGTGGGGGCTCTTTTTCTCAATTTCAGAGAAAAATGATAAAGAAGGATTAACCGATGGTTTTAAATAAGCGAAAAAAATAACCGCTCTCTACAAAAAATTATGATTTGCGAGATTTTTTTACGACGGCGATTATTTCCTGCACAAGCCTTGCAGCAAGAACTGCGGTAGTACCATTATCACAGGGTGGACACACCTCAACTATGTCCGCACCTACAAGGCGGGGGCCAAGATAATTTATCATTTTTTTAACATCTATAGGTGAGAGCCCAAAGAACTCGGGTGTGCCCACACCTGGTGCATAGGCAGGGTCTATTCCGTCCATATCTATAGAGAGATAAATTTTCTCAGTTTTCAATTTCTCCAGAGCCCATTTTACTGCCTCCTTCCATCCCATTTCTCTGAACTGGTAAGAGGTAAGCCATTCATGGCCCAAAGCCCTGGCATCCTCCACCTCCTCACGAGATACAGAGCGCACTCCTATGGATACAACCCTACCTTTGAGAGCCTCATAGGCTCTTCTTGCAGCGCAGGCATGACTGTACTTCACCCCCAGATACTGGTTCCTGAAATCGGTATGAGCATCTATAAAAATGATGCCTATGCTCTCAAATTTTTCAGCGAGAATCTTTGCAACACCGGCGGTAGCCGAGTGCTCGCCCCCCAGCATAATAGGAAATTTGCCCGGGAGAATCTGTGCAACCACAAATTCCACTGCTTCCAGCATATCTTCAACACGCCCAAATTCGTCCAGCGTGCCAACATTACCCATATCATGAATTGCCACAGTTTTCAAATCCACATCATGCTCCACCAGATAACTTTCAAGGTTGTAAGATGCTTTTCTTATCTCATCAGGTGCAAATTTAGAGCCATGACGATATGAAGATGTGCCATCGAATGGCGCTCCAAAAATCACAAAATGAGATTGTGAGAAATCGGAGTTTGCATCGGCAAAATGCAGAAGCATATCACTCTCCCGTAACCTTCATTATGGTTCTCTTGCCCATGGCTTCCCAGTACTGCACACTCTTTCCCGGAGCAATCTGATCCTTCAGATCCCCAGGTATCGGCAGTTCAAAAGTTTCGAATGTCTCGGAATCCATAAGTTGTGCCTCATCACCCATTACCGCAAGAATCTGCGCTTCTCGCTTCTCAATTATGGGAACCTTGACCTTGTGCTTCACAGGATACACCACACTTCTCTTTTGACCATCGAAGACGCCTATGGCAACAATTCTTGCCTTAGCCTCTCCATGCTTCCCCGGCTTGCTGGTAGTCATCTCCACTATCTTGCATGGCTCATCATCAACCACCATATAACCTCCGACTTTCAACTCTCTAACCTCAACGTCTCTCCAAGACATTTTTAATCCCTCGATGGGTAATGGGTTCGAATTTATATAGATTTTGTTCAGGAGAGATATTTCTGTTTAAGATATTTCAGGAAGTATTCGGGCTCTATTTCCTCTCCAAAACTTCTTCTAAGCAGGTCCTTGGGAGCATACACGCTACCGTATCTGTGCACCTTATTCCGTAGATATTCCCTTATCACGGATAGGTCACCCCCAGTTATCACATCCTCAAAGTTTCCAATATCCCTGCGTGCATGCTCGCCAATCTGCACCGCAAGCACAGTACCCAGTGAGTAAGTCGGGAAATAGCCTATAGAACCACCGCTCCAGTGAATATCCTGAAGCACCCCCTCGCTGTAACTCTTGGGTCTCACCCCAAGATATTCTTCCATTTTCTCGTTCCATATCTCAGGTATCTCGCTGGTTTTTATCTCTCCGGCAATCATCATCTTTTCAATGCTGTATCTCACCAAGATATGCATATTATAGGTAACCTCATCCGCATCCACTCTTATCAGGCTGGGCTTCACAGTGTTGAAATATCTGTATACTTCCTCTGGAGAATAGGAAGCAAGAAACGATAGATTCTCTCTGAGGATTGAATAAATTCTCTCCACAAATCGCATATTCCTTCCCACCATGTTCTCCCAGAACCGGGATTGGGATTCATGGATTCCAGAAGATACCCCATGGGCAAGTGGGGTTGTGCTCAGTTGCGGGTCTATCTGCAACTCATATAACGAATGCCCGAATTCATGCACCACAGCAAGAAGACTCTTCTTGAAATCTATACCTTCATACCTCGTAGTGATACGAACATCCCCTATGCCAAGACCAATGGTAAATGGATGTGCCGAAATATCCAAACGACCTCTCTCATCAAGCGGGTAGCCCAGAAGTTTTACTATCTCAAGATTTACTCTGTGAAGTGCATCTTTATCGTATTTCTCCTTCTCCAAAGGATGCTCCTTTGGCCATCCTGAGTTCATAATTTTGGTTAGAATGTCCTTTAGTTCACCCTCAATTTTCCCAAAGAATTCATCATAATCATGAACGGTCATACCCTCCTCATACAAATCAGCAAGGGCATCATAGGGATGTTTCTCATAGCCAAGATAATCTGCAATTTTTCTCTCAAGTTCGATGATCTTGTCCAGATAGGGTCTGAATTTTTCATAATCATTCTTTTCTCTTGCCTCTCTCCAGGCCATGGTTGCCTCACCGGTAACACGGCTCAACTCACCCACGATCTCCCTTGGAATCGCCAGTGCCTGTTTGATCTCTCGACTCAGAACTCGAAGAAGTCCTTGCTCATACTTGTTAAGATTCTCTTCACTCTTCGCTGCCTCCACCATCTTAACAAATTTATCATTTGTCACAAACGAGTGCTCCATCATTGATATTTCTCCCATGGCTATGCTTCTCTCCCGTGCTCCTTGAGGGGGCATATTTACTTCCATGTCCCAGCCCATCAAACCGGAAGCGTGGTTCAGTGCCCATATCTTTCGGGTATAATCTATAATCTCCTTTATTTTGGGATTTTCAAACGCCATTTGAGTCACCATGCAAGCGAATCACATCATAATAGATAAAAATTCTCCTCAATAGTTGTATATTATCATGGTAAAGTAT
>WALG01000065.1 GCA_015522955.1 DHVE2 group archaeon | reverse complement strand
GGGTAAGTTGAATTCCTTAAAAAACATGAAAAAAGAAGGATAAAAATGGAGTAAAACTACACATAGAGGTCATAAGCGAGCACCTTAAAAAGAAGGAGTTTGGAAGCAGAAGAAAACGAGCGGGAGAAGATGTAATCGCCAACAACTCTTTTGAATGAGTGAAACACAGATTCAACTAGGTTTCTATGCGAATATTTCTTTTTCCACTCAGGCTGCTCTGCTCTTTTCCAGCAATCTTCTTCGCAATCCTCTTCTCGCCTTATTACGGATTGCAATGTATGGCTCACCACCTTGCTCCAATACAAATCGTATGTTGCGTAAAGAATCATAACCTTTGCCTGCATACACTTCCTCTATTTTCTCTTTATCTAAAAGAGGAATGAGATACGGTGAATCATTAGCATGCAGTTTTGTAACTATTGCATTGGTAATGAGCTTTGTATCGATATCCACAGCAGCGTGCAGTTTCAAGATTTCTCTTATCCTCCCTATCTCTCCGATTCGCACTGTGTAGTAATATGACCTATAAGAAATTTGAATACCCGTAGAATCCACTGCAAATTTACTCGGTATTCCTATTATTTTCACTATTTCTCTAATTACTATGCGAATCCATCGTTCTGGTATTCTTCTTACCTCTCTTGAAATCGTGCTTTTATGCGGAATTTTCTTGAGCCTCATTACTCTCTGTATCTTTCTCATTTCTCGCACTATCTGGAGCATCCTATCTATGCTTCCTACATACTGTGCCAGCACTATCAGCATAATGTGCTGGCGTATTGTGTAATCTTTCCTTGAATACTTGCTCCAGTAAAGCGGAACCTTCGCTCTTTTTAGCGCTCTCATTCCTATTTTTACTATCTTGCAAAGGTCAAATTTCCTGCTCATCCCTCATTATTACCACTGGTTGCAGGAGGTAAAGGAACTCGCTGGTGGTTCCTATATTTTATTTTTCTCTAGGGTTGCAACTTACCCGTTCTTCGTCCTTAACGAATTTATAGCCATATTGAATTATTCCTGCCTTTCCATCCTCAGCAATTCTACGAAATACTGCTCTCACGGGCATTCCTATGTACACTTCCTCTACCTCTATATCCACAATCTGACCAGTAATCTTTGGTCCTTCGGGAGTTTCTATGATGCCTATAATATAGGGCTTCTGATATTTGAAACCCATAACATTCTGATGCACAATAGTGTATGAGTAAACCTTGCCCTTTCCGCTGAGTTGGAATTCCTCCATCTTTCCAACGCTTTTCCTTCCGCATTTGGGGCACACGTTGCGTGGAGGAAAATAAACAGTGCCACAGATTGGGCATCTTGTACCTATGAGGTTGTATCTGTGTCTGCGCTCTCTCCAGAATCTGGGTACAACCATTTACATCACCTCCAGAATGTGGATTATACTGGTGGTCATGGTGCCTCCCACATTGTGTGCAAGGCCGACTCTTGCATCTGGTACCTGTCTCTTACCAGCCTCGTTACGTAGTTGTTTCACTATTTCAACGACTTGACCTACACCGGTGGCTCCCACCGGATGCCCCTTAGCCTTAAGCCCACCTGATACATTGTAAGGCATGTCTCCATCGTAGTAAAGTTGACCCTCTTCTGCCAGTTTGATTCCCTCTCCCTTCTTTGCAAATCCAAGGTCTTCGAGACCTTCCAGGGCAATTATAGAGAATGCATCGTGGATTTCCATCACATCTATATCCTTTGGTTCTTTCTTTGCCATCTCGTATGCCTTCTTACCTGCTGCAATTGTCGAAGGCGACTCCACAAGAGAGGGACGCGAGTGCAGAGAGATGTAATCATTTGCCACAGTTGATGCCAGTATTTTAACAGGTGAATCTGTGTATTTTCTAGCAATATCAGTCGGAGCAAGAACCACAGCAGCACCCCCGTCACTAACCGGTGAGCAGTGCATGATGGTGAGCGGGTCTGCTACCATCGGTGCATTTATGACTTGGTCTACAGTCACCTCTCTCTGGAAATGGGCATCGGGGTTCATGGTACCATGCTTGTGGGCTATAACGGGAAGAAGCGAAAGTTGTTCTATCGTGAGCCCAAATTCATGCATATATCTACGGGCCATCATGGCACCCAGCGCGGGGAACGTTGCACCTAGAAAAACCTCCCATTCACGGTCTGCGGCTCCCGCTAGGATATCTGTAACCATGTCTCCAGGTAAATCTGTCATCTTTTCAACTCCGCCCACAAGCACGATATCATACATGCCTGAGGCTACGGCAAGATATCCGGCATGAAGTGCCGCAGCACCGCTCGCACATGCAGCCTCTACTCTTATCGCCGGAACCTGAGTTTCCGCAAGACCTGCAAAATCCGCAATAAGGGCTCCCACATGGTCTTGGCCCACAAAACTTCCAGCACTCATATTGCCACCAAATATGGCCTGAATATCCTCAGCATAAATATTGGCATCCTCGATGGCTTTCAATCCTGCCTCCACAGCGAGGTCACGTAAACTCTTATCCCAGTGTTCTCCGTATTTAGTCTCACCTGCACCTATTATTGCCACATCACGCATTTAATCCACCTCCACAATCATTCTACGGAACTTTAGATACGTTGCATAATCTATATATTTAGCACGCTTAATCATGTCCCGCACACTGGGGGCCGCGCCCTTCTTAAAATCATGCATATTGTCTGTAACCGTGATATCAAAGGCATCGCTGCCTGCACCGCTTCCGAAAGAGACTGCAATTATCCTGTCTCCGGGTTTAGCCATGTCCAGAACCGCGCTAAGACCTGTGGGTGTTCCGCCGGAGTATGTATTTCCAATATATGGAGATACCAACCCTGGCTCAATCTGTTCCTTTGTGAATCCAAGCCGCTTTCCCACACGATACGGGAACTTGCCATTGGGCTGATGGAAAACTACATAATCATAATCTTGGGGTTTTGAGCCTACCTTTTCCATGAGCAATTTGGCGGCACTCATTATATGTTTGAAGTATGCGGGTTCGCCTGTAAATCTTCCTCCGTGGGATGGGTATCTCTGTCCCTCACGACGCCAGAAATCGGGGGTGTCCGTAACAAAGGATACCGTATCATTTATCTCAGCGATTACCTCATCTCTCCCTATTATGAATGCAGTACCTCCAGCAGATGCCGAGTAATCCAGAGCGTCTCCTGGCTGACCCTGTGAGGTATCTGTGCCTATGGCTACACCGTATTCAATCATCCTAGCCTTGACCATGGCATAGACGTTTTGCATCGCCGCTGTGCCTGCCTTGCATGCAAACTCTAAATCTGCCGCATGCGCATCGTATGC
>WALG01000064.1 GCA_015522955.1 DHVE2 group archaeon | reverse complement strand
CAGATGCTGTGATAGTGGGTTACACCCCGGGTAAGGGGAAGAGGAAAGATACGTTTGGAGCGCTTCTTTTGGGAGTATATGCGAGGGAAAAACTAAAATTTATTGGGAAGGTTGGCACAGGATTTGATGAGTGGACAGTTAGAAAAATTTTAAATCTTGTGAAAAAGGGGGATGTGTACGTAGAGAATCCTCCTTCTTATGAAGTAATATGGGTCAGGCCTGAATTGGTGTGCGAGGTTCAGTATCTTGAAATAACCGCCGATGGAAAGTTGCGTACTCCCTCCTTTAAGAGGTTGCGATTTGATAAAAAGCCGGAAGAATGCGTTTTGGAAGTGCAAAAAGTTTAATTGATGGACCTGTATCTCCTCCTCATGGATGGGAATCTGGAGGAATGTGAAGATAAACTTATCTGGATGGAAAATCTTCAGGATGTCCGTGTGAAAAACTTCATTGCAGTGGAAAATGCAAAAACTAAAAAATTTCTGGGTGAAATTCCCCGGAAACTTGAGAAATCTATTGAAAAGTATCAGGGATTGCCGTTTTTATTGCAGGCCAAACTTACCGAGAGAGGCTATTTCAAACTTTATAGAACAGGAAAGGAATATGTTATAAAACTTGACTCTCAAATTTTACTTCGTTCATCGCAACTGGGTGAAAACGTCATAATTCGTGGATTCTGGACAGACATCAAAGGCGATATTCTCGCCTACTCCTATTCTACCGGTACCGATGAGGGGGTAATAAATATTGTGAATTTGAAAAATGGAGAAATTTTGGATAAGATTTGGGGGAGTATATGGGATCTGGTAATTCTGGATGAGCATAGATTCTATTACGTGAAATTTTTCCGAAAAGAAAGAACGCCTGATGGTATAGATGCCCCATCCACAAGAGTATTTCTAAGAGAAAATGGAAAAGACAAAATGGTTTTTGGAGAAGGTTTACCCGCCTCCTATTTCATAGAGTTAAAGACTACACCGGATGGGAAATATGCATTACTAACGGTTTCCTATGGATGGAGCAGAAGCAGCATATATTTTGGACCTTTGGAAGATCCTGAAAAATGGCGCAAGGTTTACGGTGGAGATTTTATGTGCTATCCTATAGGTTACAGAGATGTGGTATATATCTTATCCTATGAAGATGGGGGTATGGGGAAAATAGTTACCCATGAGGGTAAGGAAATAATTCCTCCCCAGGAGATGCCTCTGGAAAATGCAACCCTGCTTGGTGGCCGAATAGTAGGGGTTTATCTCAGAGATGCATCTTCGGTATTGAAAATATACGGTCTAAATGGCACACAACTTGATACGATGGAGTTTGATATGCCGGGCACTGTGGAGATTTTACATACGCATCCAAGGGAGTTGCTTTTGAGATACTCCTCATTCACTGTGCCCTACAGATTATATAGGATAAGAAAGGAAATGGCCCTCATTGAGTCACAGGAAATAAGACAGGAAATAGGTGGTGAATATGAGGTTGGGGAGGATTGGGCAACTTCAAGAGATGGCACCAAGATTCATATGTTTATCGTGAAAAAGAAAGATGCACGATGTACCAAGGCTCTTGTGTTTGGATATGGAGGTTTTCGTATTTCTTTAACTCCCCATTTCTATCCTCATGTGATCCCTCTGTTGGAGCATGGTGGATGTTTTGTGGTTACCAATCTGCGAGGTGGTGGCGAGTACGGAGAGAAATGGCATGTAAGCGGAATGAGAGAGAATAAGCAAAATGTTTTTGATGATTTCGTAGGTTGCCTGGAGAAGTTGAAATCTCAGGGTACAAAGGTGGTGGCATGGGGAAGGAGCAACGGAGGATTGCTTGTTTCTACAGTTCTGACTCAGAGACCTGATGTGGTGGATGGCGCACTTATTGGATACCCTGTTATTGATATGCTTAGATTCCATAAACTCTACATAGGGGCAGCATGGATTCCGGAGTACGGAAATCCAGACACAGAGGATCGTGAGTTTCTGGGCAAGTATTCGCCCTATCACAATGTACGCATGGCAGAATATCCTCCAGTGCTGATTTACACGGGACTGTACGATGATAGAGTTCATCCTGCTCATGCTTTAAAATTTGCTAAAAAATTGAAAGATTTAGACGCACCGGTATATCTTCGGGTCGAAACCAAAAGTGGCCACATAGGTGCCTCGCAAAGAATAAGAGTCAAAGAACTTGCAGACCTCATGGCATTTGTCTTCAAGATCTTCGGTCTTTGAAATTAAGGGTGCCAAAATTATTATAAGTGGGAATATCATTCACCCTCGAGATTTATGATTCAGGATGAGATTAAAAAGATTCGCGAGGTTGAAGAGCAAGCGATTCGTAGGATACAGGAAGCCGAAAAACTCAGTAAAGAAAGGGTTGAGGAGGAGAAAAAGAAAATAATGGAGGACATCCAAGAGCGTAGAAAAAAACTTATGGAGGAGATTGAAAACTGGAAAAAAAGTGCTGAAGCGCAGGGTAAACTTGATGCTGAAAAAATTATTGAAGAGTATGAAAAAAAGGCAGAGGAGTTAAGGAAAATTGATGAATCCCGTATAAGATTTGCTGCCAAGGAGGCATTGGAAGAAATATTCAGGTGAGGGTAATGCTCCTTCCTGCCCCAATGGTTGAGGTCGAGGCAGTAGTTCACGATTCTGTGAAATATGAGGTGCTCCAAACCATGCAGCGGAGAGGATTTTTGCATATTACATCTCATGGTATTGAAGGTCTGGAAAATGCTCGCAGTTCCGAAGAATTGTCCTTGATTGTAGATTATGAGTTTAGGATAGGAAAACTCCTGGAAATTTTAAATATTGCAAAAAAGAAAAGAAATGGCATGCTTGCCTCACTTTCTACCCCACCTCCAGAGAGATATCCTGCAAAATACAGAAAAAGGGAGGATATACTCAAAGATGCCAAAGAGATCCTGGTATCCTTGGAGAACAAAGTTCTTGATATGCATTCTAAATGGGAGCATGTGAACGCAGAGATGGAGAAAATAAGAGCGCAGATGACGTATGTGGAAAAACTGAAAAATCTGCCATTTGACTTGAATTATTTGGGCGAGGGAATGTATGTTTATGTGGTTGCTGGGATTGCAAAGAATATAGAACCTCTTCTCAAGTTAAAATCCAAGGGTGTGGCGGCTGTATGGTATATTACCATTGGAAAAAAGAAAACTGCTGAGTACATGGTTATTGTGGCATCGCATATGAAAGATAAAAGAGATGTTGAATCTGCCCTCAGATTCTCAGGTTTCTCGGAATTTGAGTTACATGGCTGGGAGGGTTACCCTGGGGATGTATTAAAAAAGATGAAGAAGAGGTTAAAAGGATTGGAAGGGGAAAAAAAGGAAGTATATAGGGCAATATCTGAGATGAGAAGTAGATACTATGGCAGACTCGGGATTCTCAAGGATGAACTTTATAACGAGAAAATAAAGGAGGAAATTCATCCTCGATTTGGGAAAACAGCATATACAACGGTCATCCATGGTTTCATCCCTAAAAAGAGATTTTTAGAGGAGAAAAAAATTCTTGAGGAGGCAGCGGGGGGTCTTATTTATATAAAATGGCGAGATGCCAAGGGTGATGATGTGCCTGTGCAGTATAGCAATCCTCGCATATTCAGGCCTTTTCAAGCCTTTGTGGATATGTATTCCACTCCTAAATATGGGCACATAGACCCAACTGTAATCATAGCACCTATTTTTGTAGTTTATTTTGGTATAACCTTGGGAGATGCTGGCTATGGGGCCATAATGGCCATCTTGGGTTACGTGCTCTGGAGAGTGCTTGGTAAATATAACTGGACAAATCGCACTCTCGGCTCTATACTTTTTGTCTCCGGTCTCTCGGCTGTGGCGTTTGGCATTATTCAAGGAGGTATATTTGGACCCTTGGATTCATATAATTCTCTTTCTAAATTTATTCAGTATCAACCCCTTTTGGATCCCATGAAGGATGCGGTTACTGTTCTCGTAATTGCCCTTATAATTGGTATTTCACAGATTTCGCTTGGACTTATCTTAGGCGCATATCATCATCTCAAGTACAAGAATTATGGGGATTTTTTGACATCTGAAGTTTCATGGTTTCTGCTTCTGCCCAGTAGTGCTATAGTTATTGGAAATGCGTTTGGATGGTGGACTTTTCGCTCAACTACCGTCACCATCAGTTGGATAGTTCTACTCCTAGGTCTTGTATTTCTTATGGGAATACCAAGCAAACTAGTTGATAAACATCATGCGGTGAATGCAATGTTCTTCTTTGATATAACAGGTATGGTGGGCGACTGGCTTTCGTATTCGAGACTGCTCGCTCTTGACCTGGCCACATCTGGAATTGCTTTGACCATAAATCTTTTCGCAGGCATAATGTCTAGCATGATTGTAGGGGCTGGTAGTATGGTTTGTTGCTTGCCTCTAATTATTATTGGTCTGGCTCTTTTTGGACTTGTTCTCAAAACAAGAGATAGAAAAAAAATAGGTGTTGCTGCATTTTTATTAGTTCTGGGAGTAATAGGGATAATAAATATCCAAGCGGCTCTGTGGCTGTTTATAGCAATATTTTTAATAGTTGCCCATATAGGTAATGCGATGTTGCAATCTCTTGGCTCTCTGGTGCACTCATTGAGATTGCAGTATGTGGAATTCTTTTCAAAATTTTATGAAGGTGATGGTGTGAAGTTTGAGCCATTTAGGGAGATAAGAAGATACTCTAAGGTTATAGATACAGGAGGTGTGAAAAAATGAAAAAAATGCTGTTTATGTTGTTGCTTATGATAGTAGTAAGTGGTGTGCTAATTGCCAGCGGAACTGTATTTGGAGCCGTAAGTGTGAAAGAGGGAAAATGGAACAGCCATGAGATACAGACATCCTCACTTGATAAAGTCACTCTCATAGCCGGAAATAAATACATATTTGAGTATTCTACAGAAAATGGTCAAATACCAAGTAATGTAACGTGGATAATAACTAATGTGAAAGACGGAACTCAAAACACATATCTTGGAAATCCCGTTAAGATATCCTTTGGTAGTTCGGGAGAATATAACATAACTGTTAAGAAAGGAAGTACTATTGTTTATGGCCCGAAAAGTGTAAAGGTCCATGAAGGACCACTTGGCATGGCTCTTGCACTCATTGGAGCAGGTATAGCGGTGGGTGCATCTGGCATGGGTGCTGCAATAGGCGTAGGTATTGCGGGGGCAAGCGGTGCTGCAGCCATAGCTGAGAATTCAAACAGGTTTAAAACGGCGTTTATATTTCAGGCTTTTCCACAGACACAGGGTATCTATGGACTACTTATAGGAATTCTAATTCTCATGTACACTGGAGCACTCTCTGGCGGATTAAATCCAACTGCAGATATTCCTGTTGGTGCCGGGTTGATGGCCATTGGGGCAGGTCTTTCGGTGGGTATTGCGGGTCTAAGCGCTATTGGACAGGGTATAGTGGCTGCAACCGGAGTTGGTGTTACGCGAAAACAGGGTACTTTGGGTAAAGCGGTTGTGTTTACTGTACTTCCTGAAACGCAGGCGATTTATGGTTTACTAATTGCAATCCTTCTTCTTCAAGGGATGAATGCCGCAATTCACAATAACTCTCTTGGAGCAACATATGCTCTGGCAATGGGTATTGCTGCTGTTGGTATTGGTCTGGGCATGGGGTTGAGTGGTATAACTGCCATAGGTCAGGGTATCGCAGCAGCCTCGGGCTCGTCAGCAACTGCTCAGAAACCAAAAGCATTTGCAAGTTCAATGATATTTTCTGTCCTTCCAGAGACGCAGTCAATATATGCGCTTTTGGCTGCAATAATGGTGATAACAAGCATGGGTTTGATGTCTGGTGCAGTTCCAAGCATGGCACCTTCGCAGGCAATGCTTGTGGGTATTGGAGTACTTGGAATTGGCTTTGCGGTGGGTCTGGCTGGAATAAGCGGAATAGGACAGGGTATAACCGCAGGTGCAGGTGCAGCAGCCTATGTGAAAAATCCTTCTTCAAGAACGAGATCCATAGTACTTTCTGTGATGAGTGAGACCTATGCCATATTTGGATTGCTTATTGCAATACTGATAATGCTGGCTTTGGGTGTGCTGTGAAGGTGATTTCATGAGTAACGCTGTGGATAAAATAATTGCAAAGATCAATGATGATATGAATATGAAACTTAGGGAATTTCAAACAGAAACGGATAAGAAAATAGAGGAAATGAGGAAAGTTGAATATGGAAAATGGGAGCGTGAAAAGGAAAAAATAGAACGAGAAGGAAAGAGAGAAGCCGAGAACATAAGAAGATTATTTATATCAAGAGCACACTTAGAGGGAAAGAGAGAACTTCTTGAAGCAAGAGAAGATGTAATGAAAAAGGTGATTACAAGCATAAAAAACAATGCTAGGGGATCACCTAAATATGATGACTATCTGAGACAGGCAGTAGAAGATGCCAGAAGAGCATTGGGTGATGAACTGGTGCTGTTGTGTACTCCTGAAGATGAGGCAAAGATAAAGAAAATAGCATCAGAGGTGACACCTAGGGCCAGAATAGAACTGGGTACGGTAAAGTATGGGGGCATAATCGCAAAAACTGTCAGTGGTGAGAGAAGTGTAGATTACAGTATTGAAGCCTTCATTGAAAGAAATGTAAATGAAATAAGAAAAAAAATTGTAGAGAAATTGTTCGAGGGAGAATATGCTTGAGGCCTCTACTATAATCCTAATGGCCCTTTCGGCGGCATTCATCGGGATTCTCATAGCAGTTGTAGTGTTTATGGGTTATCTAAGGAAGATACTGAGTATTGCATCTTTCATGGGTCCAAATGCAACTATATTTGCCATAGGTGCAAAATATACAGAGAAGAAGAATATAGAACATCTCCTTGAGATGACCAGTGTAAATGAGGTTATAGGTGAAATAAAAAAAGAAGGATATGAAGTTAAAAAGTTAGAAAAATGGGATGTGGAAATAGAGAAATCTATGGTTAAAATGATAAATGATGTAATATCTATGCTTCCGGAAGGCGTGAGGCAGTTCTCAGAGGTTTATATGCTTAAATTTGATGCAAACATTGTTAAGAGGATTCTGAGAGCAAAATATGCAAAGGTGCCTAAAAGCAAAATTTATGAAGCAGTGTATACGGGAAGGTATATAACTGAGTTAATTATGAATCAGATGATGGAGGCAACAAGTGTTGAGGATGCAATTGCAACTCTGGATGCAACTCCATTTAAAGACGTAATAGATGTTTGGAACAAAACAGGAAGTATACAGAGTGTGGATTTGGCCATTGATAGAATAGTCATGGAAAAACTTGTAGATGCAAAAAGCATGCTGGATGAGGATAGCCGAGAAGCAATTGAGAAAATTTTAGCAATTATGATTGATGTTTATAACATAAAAACACTCGTCAGGGGTGGCGTGATAGGCAGAGATGTTGGAGAGTGTCTTCTGGATGGGGGCTATGAGATTGATTCGTGGAAACTCAAAAATCTCTCTGAGGCAAGGAGTGTAGAAGAGATGCTGAGTGGCCTGGAGGGTACAAGTTACTCTTTTCTTCGAGATTTGAAAGAAACTTTTGAGATTGAACTTGCTCTTGATAAATTCCTGTTGGATAAAGCAAATGAAATAGGCATGGTTTATTCTGTATCCTCAGGGCCCGCAATGATGTTTCTAATTGCTAAGGAATACGAAGCAAGAAATTTAAAAGCGATAATGAAAGGCTTTTTTGAAGGTGTTTCAAAGGAGAGAATATCCAAATTGCTGGTGGGTGTTGCCTCATGAAAATAGTAGCCATTGGTAATTTGAATTTCATTACGGGATTCCAGTTTGCGGGAGTGAAAAATGTTTATGAGGCAAATGATTCGTGGCAGGCCAAGAAAAATCTTGAAATCATAAAGGAAATGCAAGATATAGCCATAGTGATAATTCAGAGAAGTTATGCAAGAGAATTAAAAAATTATATCGATGAATGGAGGAGCAAGAAGGATATATACCCCATAATTCTGGAACTTCCAGATTATAAAGAGAAAGGTAAATATGAGGATCCGATGAGGAATATTATAAGAAAAGCTATAGGTATAGACATATTGAAGAGGTGAAAAATATGGGAAAAATAATTAGAGTTGCCGGTCCCGTGGTCGTTGCCGAGGGAATGAAGGGCAGCGAGATGTACGAAGTGGTTCGCGTAGGTGAGGAAGGTTTAATAGGTGAAATAATCGCACTATCTGGAGATACCGCAACAGTGCAGGTCTACGAGGAAACCTCGGGTATAAAACCGGGAGAGCCCGTGGAGCGTACAGGAGCACCACTATCTGTGATGCTTGGTCCGGGGCTCATATCTCAGATTTATGATGGTATTCAACGTCCACTGCCACAGATAAAG
>WALG01000063.1 GCA_015522955.1 DHVE2 group archaeon | reverse complement strand
GGCCAGCAGCATCGGGTATGACCTACTATGCTGTGAAAATGTTGGGTGACCCAACTGCATACGGAGGCAATGAGGTTTTGGCATTTTTAATAGCAGGTATAATGTTTCTGCCTATAGTGATTGCTGCAATGACCATTGCCTCATCATTCCCTAGATCTAGTTCTCTGTATGTATTTGTTTCTAGAGTTGTGCATCCCATAGTGGGCTACATACCGTTCTGGTACTATACAGTAATGAATTTATCTTTTGCAGCGGGCTTTGTACTCGCATTGGGCATTAAGGCACTAGCAGGTGCATGGACTGTAGCTGCAATAGCAAGTAATAGTAATAGTCAGTTTGCAATAGCAAAAGCGCTTAGTAATCCGTACACAGGTTTCTACATAACACTAGTATTAATAGCGATACTATGGGCTTTCAACTACTTCGGCATTAAGACAATCAAGTGGAGCATGAGAATAATAACCATCGTTCCATTGTCTATAACAGTGTTTGTTCTAGGAGGCATGCTTGTCGAAGGACCTAATGCTGCAATGCACGGCTTCGATACATTATTTGGTGCTGGTGCTGCACAGCAGGTAATGAATGCAGCCTTCAAAGGTGGCACATACTTTGGCACATCCATAGATCCTCTTGTGTCTGTGGGTCTTGGATTGGGTACCTACGCAATGCTTTTGTGGGCACTATGGGCATGGCTTTCATTGGAAGGCGTGACCTTTGTGGGCAGTGAAGTGAAGAACCCGGGAAAGAGTTATATAAAGGGTTATATAGGAGGTTGGATAGCCGTAATGGCTCTTTATCTATGGAATGCTGCTGTAGTTCCTTGGAGTGGTAATTATAATTTCTTAGCAGCATATTCCTACATGGCAAATAACTATCCCGATGTGCTGACAAAAATGTTGCCTGCATTGCAGGGTGCATATCCACCTGCAGGTTCTGTGCCTTTCGTTGCTTCATTGGTCTGGCCAATACCTGCATTAGCAATAACAATAGGTATAGGATACCTCCTGTGGTACTTCAATACTTCAGCAGTCATGTGGGTAAGTGGAGTTAGAGGGTTCTTCTCCATGGCCTTCGATAGGTTACTTCCTGAAAAACTCACCAATGTATCTGCTAGATGGTCTGCACCAACTTGGGCAAATCATATCCTTGCAATTCTTGCAGTTATTGGAGCTGTACTAGGTCTTCTCGATTCCATGGGTTCAAACCTTGCAACTGGAGTTTTGTCCGTTATGGATTTTGCTGGTCTTATGTTCATATGGCCTGTGGGCCTAGGTATGCTTATGGTACCATGGTGGAGGCCAGAACTTTACAAGAGAATGACTGTGCAGTCCAAGGCTCTGCTTGCGACAGTTGGTGTAATAATGTTCGGTCTTGGCTGGTGGATGATGTTGCTCACAGCATATCCTACTCCTACAATACAACTCTTTAACGCACTGGGAGGTACCATTGGAATAATAGTCTTTGTACTGATGGTAGCACACAACAAGAAGATGGGTATACCAGTGGATAAGGTATTCTCCGAAATACCCCCGGCGTAATCGGGGATTTTTCATTTTTTTATTATGAATTATGCAAAATAATAATGGGAAAGGTTTAAAAAATATGAACTCATAGTGGCAGGAGGTGAATAAAATGGTAAGAATATTCTTTTCCGTGGATGTCCACGGATCTACTCTGGTTTGGAGGAAATGGCTTACAGCGGCTACAATGCACAATGTTGATGTGCTGATACTTGCGGGGGATCTCACAGGAAAGGCGCTAATACCAATTATAAAGCAGAAGGATGGAAGATGGCGGGCCACCTACTTTGGAAGAAAATGGATCTTCAAAAATGAGAATGAAATCAAGGAATTTGAAGATAAACTGGAAGGCTCGGGTCCCTATTACATTCGAATAACTGAGGATGAGTTGAAGGAACTGCAAAACGATCCAAAGAAAGTTGAAAAGATAATGGATGAAAAAATAGTGGAACGTCTAAGAAAATGGTTAGATCTTGTTCTACAGCATGTGGATGTTAAGAAAACTATGGTAATAGCGATGCCTGGAAACGATGATGATTTTGTCATAGATGATGTAATCAAAGAATACGAAGATCGTGGTGTAGTATATCCTCTGGACAAAATTCTGGATATAGAAGGTCACGAGATGGTATCCTCGCCATATGTGAGTCCAACCCCGTGGGATACGCCTCGAGAAATGAAAGAAAAGGAACTCTTGAAACATCTGGAAGGTTTGATAAAGAAGATGAAAGACCCACATAATGGGATATTCAATTTCCACTGCCCACCTTATGGCACACATCTTGATCTTGCACCTAAACTAACCAAGGATCTTAGGCCAGTTGTGGTGGGGGGCATGGTAGAATATCAGCATGTGGGATGCAAAGCAGTGCTGAAACTTGAGAAGAAATATCAGCCAATTCTGGGATTGCATGGACACATACATGAGTCGGCCTCTGTAGAGAAAATAGGAAGAACTCTAGTAATAAATCCTGGCAGTGAGTATGGTGAGGGTGTACTGAAGGCCTATGTTATAGAGGTAAGCAAGAAGGGCGTGGAGAAATACTGGCGTCTAGAAGGATGAGGTGAGAAAATTGAGTGGAGAAGAAGAGGGGCCGAGTCATTTTGTTGTAATGCCTCCAGAGGAATTCATAAAAGAAGCGGTGGATCTTGTCACTAAGGCACAGAAGAGGAACATTATAATAAGAATTCTGGGAGGATGTGCTATATACATACATTCCCAGCACATACCAGAAGCGATGCAACTCTACGACAAGATAAAGAGGTTTGGAGAGGGCAAACCGATGTTCACGGATTTGGATTTGGTTGCCTACAGCAAGCAGAGAAAGGAAGTCATGGATCTATTTGAGAAGGAACTCAAATTCAAATTTGATCCAAGTATGAGGATTTACATGATAAGGAGGCTTATCTATTTCCATCCCAAGGGATACTACGATGTAGATGTATTCTTCGACAAACTGGAGTACAGCCATGATGTGGTGTTTGGAAACAAGCCTGGTAAAGGCAGACTGGAACTTGATTTTCCCACTATATCTCTCGCAGATCTCGTGCTTGAGAAATTGCAGATTCATCAGATAAATCTCAAGGACCTAATAGACCTTATTGTTCTATTCTATGGTCATGAGGTTGGAAGCACGGCAAAGAAAGAGGTTATAGATGGAAGTTATGTGGCCAAAACACTTGCGGATGACTGGGGATTCTGGTACGATGCAATCTCTAACTTGAAGAAGGTTAAGAAGACGGCCAAGGATTTCAAGGATGAGGGCAAGTTAACTGAGGAGGAGTATTCCACCGTTATAAAGGGGGTTGAGAAACTTATGAAGATGATAGATGCAGAGCCTAAAACAAGAAAATGGAGAAAGAGAGCGAAGGCCGGAACCTCCAAGATCTGGTATCGCGAAGTGGAGGAAGTAGTGAGATAAGGGGTTGCGAAGATGGACAAACTATTCAATCGTGTGCTGGTTAGACCTCCCGCGGAGAGTTATAAAAGATGCGTGTCTACCAATCCTTTGCATGATACTATAGATGTATCTCTGGCAAAGAAGCAGCACAGAGAGTATGTGAAGATATTGAAAGAGAATGGCATAGAGGTGATAGAGCTTCCAGTGCTTGAAGAGCATCCGGATAGTGTATTTGTTCAGGATACATCCATAATAGGAGCATCTTCTAAAACTGCTGCACTCTGCAGGTTTGGAGAACCATCCAGAAGGGGTGAAGAGAAAAGTGTGAAGGAATATCTGGAGAAGGAAGGCTTTAAAGTCGTAGAGATTCGTCCACCAGGCACGCTGGAAGGCGGAGATGTCATGGTTACAGATGTCGGCTTTGTGTTTATTGGAGAATCCGTAAGAACCAATAATGAGGGCATAAAACAATTTGCGAAAGTATTTCCGCAAGTGAAGGTTGTAGGGATAAAACTTACAAAGATATTTCACCTTCTCTCTGGTGTGAACTATCTGGGCAAGAAGAGAATTGCAATTTCTCCGCATGTGATGGATATCTCTTACTTTCAGGGCTTTAAACTTATAGAGATTCCTGAGGATGAACTCTATGCCAACAATATGCTGTATCTGGGTGATGATAAAGTTCTCATACCCGCGGGATACCCTAAAACCCAAGAAAAGTTGAAGAGACATGGATTCAAACCAATAGAGGTAGATGTCTCGGAATTCTGGAAAGGCGATGGCGGTGTAACCTGCCTGAATTCGCCGTTTTATTTTCCTTTATAGAATAAAAACTTTGTAGGTTTGG
>WALG01000062.1 GCA_015522955.1 DHVE2 group archaeon | reverse complement strand
TTCAATAACCTCACTTACAGGTACCTGATTATTTATTTTCACAACCACATCAGCATATGCTACATTAATAGGACCAAAGTAGAGAAGACCAAGTACGTGTAAATATCCCTTTTTCTGGAGTTCCATTCTTCTCCTTCTGGCAGTGGTGATTGATACTCCTAATTTTTCTGCAAGTTCTGTATCGCTTAACCTTCCATTCTCTCGTAGGAGTTGGTATATTTTTAGGTCCAGATCATCCAGTTTATCCTCAAAAATTTCCTTTAGGAACTTGAATTCCATATCCATGGTAACTCCTTGCGTACCCTTTTCCATCCCAGTCACCAATGGGTAATTGGATAACAATATTTAAACCTTATTGCTCTATCTTCCGTTATTTTTTAGGTGGATATGCTTAATATTTACCTATATACAGGATAATTTTTATCGATCCCCAATCTTAAAGCATTGGCCAGAATGTGTGCTTGCCTGAGTGGCTCTGGATTTTTGTATCTCAGATATTTTTTCACAATTTTCACTGCGGATTGCAGAGACACCCCATAACCTGAACTAACATAGATGCCTTTCTTTTTCCCACTCCTCAGGTATCTTGCTACAACTTTCCCATTTAAATATATCTCCTCTCCTCTTATTTCTCCCATAAGCAGAGATTTGGCAACTCCTATGGTGGATACATGGTTTTTTACACCAACATATGTTGCAAGCCCCATGCCTCGGGGATGCAATATTCCATTGCCATCCACAAGAAGGATAATTTCATCATTCCATTTACGCAGTAACTCAGAGATGAGAGGCTCTTCTCTGAAGGCCAGATATGTGGGGATATAGGGAAAAGAAATGTCTCTCTCCAGAGTTATCTCTTCAATCTTTCTTTCACCCCTGTAAATAACGAGAGCGGCATAGGCGCGGCGCCCTGTATATGAGACGTCTGCACCACCCACATACTCACTCGAATAGATATCCTCCAGTATTATCTCATCACGCATGGATTCCTGCAGTTTTCTCAATTTTTTAAGAGGGTAATCCGTTTTAAAACTGTCAAAAAATACATACTCAAAATCCGCTATTTTTCCATTTTCTATTTCGATTCCTTCCATCCTCAGGAGTTCTATTTTTCTCTTTACGCCCAGTGGATGGGTGAAACCACCGAGGGTTCCATCACTCATAACCACTCTGTGACATGGAATCTTAGGGGGATCTGGATTCTGAGATAACATAACCCCGCAAGCCCTGGCTGCTTTTATATCACCCAGTGCCCTTGCCAATGCACCATATGTGCTAATCCTGCCTCGTGGTATCTGCTGAACCAGTCCGTAAAAGTAGGAGTAAAGATCCACATTCATATATGGCATAAATGTTTTTGAAACTTTTGCTTTTCCCTAGACAGGATAACTTACTACCTCCTGCATTTTTCTTGGGAAAAATTTATCTAATCCTCCCTCTTTAGGTGCAACTATGTGGAAAATTCCCATGATCATTGTGAATTTCAAATTATATCGGCAAAGTTCGGGGATAAATGCCCCGTTACTTCTTGATATCATCCAAAAGGTAAGGGAGGAAAGGGGTGTGGAAATAGTAGCAGCTCTGAACTCCATGGATTTAACAGCGTTGCATGAGAAATACAATGTTCCAATGATTTTGCAGCATGTGGATGCTGTGGATTTTGGTGCCCATACAGGGAAATTGAACCTTGTTGTTGCCAAGGAAAGAGGAGCAGAGGGTTTGCTAATAAACCATTCCGAGAGGAGACTGACGATTGCGGACATAGATATTCTAATCTCACAGGCTCGAAAAATGAATATGGTGTCTGTGGTGTGTGCAAATAACCCTCGCGTGTCTGGTGCACTTGCTTTCCTCGCACCAGATTTCATAGCCATGGAGCCCCCGGAGTTAATAGGGGGAGATATTTCTGTTTCCAAAGCAAGACCTGAAACCATCACAGAAACAATAGAAGCAGTAAAAAGTGTTCGCGATATATCTGTTCTTGTTGGTGCAGGAATAAAAAACCGCGAGGATGTGAAAAGGGCCATTGAACTTGGTGCTCAGGGGGTTCTTATTGCTTCTGGGGTAGTCAAGGCCAAGGATCCTTATGGAGCATTAAACGACCTAGTTGAGGGGATGATATAATGGCAAAGAGGAGGAAGAGCCCTGAAGAAGAGGAGGAGGAACTCTTCAAAGAACCGGAATTTAACGAAAAGGAGTATCTCATCTCCGAGATTAAAAAAGCCAAGGGCATAATTGTGGTATTCCTCCTTGCTTTTGTAATTGGTTTAATCTCTGGATATCTGCAGGTTTATGTGAGTGTTGCACTGGCAGCCATTCTTGGTTTTGCAGTTCTTTTTGTTTTAAAGCCTTTACTACAGAGGCTAAATGCAGAATTTGATAAAAGAAGCACCTGGGTATATGCCATCATAATGTTTCTTCTAATATGGTTCTTGGCATGGAGTGTAGCCATAAACCCACCATTCAACGACGTTTCTCCACCTCAGATAAGGAGCATTGAGGTAAACAACGGTACTGCATGGGTAGTTATTTATTCCTATTATGGGGGAGTGAATAACAAGGCAATTCACACTATAAACTGGAAAGGAAGCCATGAGATTCGTGTAAAGGCCTCGGATAACGTTGCGGTGAGTGCTGTAGAGGTAAATGGGAAAACTGCAGATTATAAAGGGGGATACTATCAGGTCAGTGTGGAAACACCCGGAAAACTCGTGGTGAAAGTCTGGGATGAAAAGGGACACCAAACATCCACAGAAATCACCGTTCCCATGGGAACCTGAAATCAAAAAACTCGCTAAGGGATTTTAAATCCATTTTATCGATGGTATCTCGTAGATAGGATATTTTCATAATCTTTTTATTCTTCTCAAACCACTTGCCCAGTTTATAGTTATTTATATTTTTTATCAGTATCTCCGGTGCATTTCGCATCTCTCTTTTTATCTCAACATACCACCTATACCCTATTATATAGGGACCGCGAAGAGCCGTATCCTTCCAGCGTGAGAGAAAATTGGTTGTATTGGCATGCCACACCGGAGGTCCCTCGTGTAGTTTAACCGCTGGGAGTTGATACCGTTCCAGTTCTATTATGAAATGTACAAAGTGCTCTGTGACTATATAGAAAGAAGTTAAAGGCCTGAAATCTTCAAGTATCTTTGTGAAAATATCCAGGGTTCTTCTTATCTGAGGATAGAGATTATCTTCTACAATATCCGGTTTGGGAAATGTAGCCACCAAAAAATATGTGTCTCTCTCATCTATCTTTTTGAGTATCTTCTCTTTAGTAAGTGTTTTTTGCTCCCGGGGGAAGAAGAATTCAATTCTGGGAGTTGTTAGATAACAGCGTGATCCATGAACAAACAGATATTTCTTTTCTTCGCTAACTGCCGAGGCTGCATTTCTCTTGGAATCTACAGGGTCTAAAAATACTAGTGGCTCCTGGAATCTCGCACCCTTCTCTTCCAGATAGAGATAAGTTCTTCGTCTCCACCGAGATGCATTTTTGAGCGTGTCTACAAAGTTCCCATATCTTAGAATAAGCAGTTCTGTAAGATATCCTGAAAATCCCTGAAGCTTTGCCTCAGCACCATATGCTCCTATGCCCTTTAGGAAGGCTTTAAGTAACCTTACCTCATCCTTTTGCCAATCTTTAAGATGATTCTTCACATACTCTGTATGAAACGGGGTTCGATCAACAGCCGATTTCAACTCCTCCACGCTTTTTATTCGGTAGCATGGCACAATGTCCACTTCGAATCCATTGAATATCCCGTGCCAGTATGGATGCTCTGCGTATTTTGCAAAACCCTCTGGTAATATCCTTTTCCCAATTTCCAGACCTATTTTCTTTATCTCTTCCCTTTCCAGATTCCTTGGAAAAAGGAGAAATATATCAATATCTGGGTCTTTAAGAAAAGTATCCTTGGCCACAGAGCCCACGAGGATTGCTTTACCTTCGGAGCACCTTTTTTCCAGTTCTCGCTGAGAAATTTCAAGAAGCGTAAGTGCCGTATCCTTTATCCTCTCCTCTTCCTCAGGGGTGGGTTTTATTCTTCGTAGAACCTCTTCTCTTATCTCTTGCTCATCAGAGATATTATCGCCTCCGCAGGCTCGCCATTTGTCTCTTCAAGGGCTTTTCTTGCTTCCTCCTCACTGCACCCCGTCTGCTGCATCACCAGTTCTACATCCTCCTGTGTAAATAAAGGTTTTTCCTCTTTTGGCTCCTGCTCAATCTTCTTTAGTTCGCCAATTATCTGAAGCATTTTCTGGCCCTGTATCTCCATAGCCATAACCTGAGGGTCCTCGACCACATAATCTCCATCTCTTGCCTTTATTATTACCTCATAAGCATCAATTTCCTTGGCCTTTAACTGCCTCATAAGTCTTCTCATTTCCCGGGGATTTATCATAATGGGCTATTGGGTTGTGGGTATTAAAATTTATCCCGGAAATACAGATATTTACAAAAATTAATATGTTACTGAAACTTTAAAGTTTCAATGCCCCGGAGGTTAATACCACTTCTGACGCTTTCTATCCTCTCACCGCTATTTGCTGAAATTCTCAGCGGCTCAACTCCTCCGCTGGAGGCTGCAAAACCTTAACTTTTCTAAGTCTCTGGGGATACTATGGGAGCGCCATAATCCTGATTCGCGAGTTCTGGATAAGAAAAAATGGGAGTTATGGTTCCCTTATGTTTTTAGGATTTGCCTACGGGGTAATTGAAGAAGGACTCTGTGTTAAATCCTGGTTCAATCCACACTGGGTGGATTTGGGCATCTTGGGTACCTATGGCAGGATTTGGGGTGTAAACACAGTGTGGGCCACGTGGCTCACCATATTTCATGGATTCATGAGTGTGTGGGTTCCCATAATAGTATGGAGACTTCTTTTTCCCAAGTTAAACGGAGTACCTCTCCTGCACGGAAAAGAGATGGTATGGCCCCTAACCATATTTCTATTTTTAGCATTGCTTATTTATCTTTTTCTTTCGGGTTACAAGGCCCCTCTAATTCCTTATATTCTCACACTTCTACTTGCCCTTTTTCTCATATACTTCTCCATCAGGTTCAGATTCAAGCCTCATAAAAGCAATCCCCTATCAAGGCATCCCTTTCTCTGGGGCCTCACCTATTCTCCCGTTATCTTTTACATCTATTCGTTTTTGCCCTACACAGGTATACCGTTTGTGATGCCCATTGCCCTGGGCCTTCCACTGGCTATCCTGTTTTTCTATACTCAAGAAGGCATGGATATACAGAAAATTCATCTCTTGCTCCTTGGCTCCCTGGCCTTCTGGCTCCTTTTCTATGATACGGCAATAGAGTTCATGGGATATGCTTTTGAAATGCCCCTGGGGATAGGCATGTATCTGCTACTACTTGGATTTTATTTCCACAACTATGGCTCTCTCATCAAAGGTTAAATATGAATTATGCATTTCTCCATTAAGCCCGAGTGGGGTAGCATGGATATCCTGGGGGCCTGCGGAAGCCCCTTTCTAAAGAAAGCGGCTTTACCCGTAAAGAATGGGGCTGCTGTAAGCCTCTGACCCGGGTTCGAATCCCGGCTCGGGCATTTATTTATGTGATGCTGCATTTTTATCCTGCATCACATCACTCTTAGATTATTTTCAAAACCACCTGCGTTTTCAACTCGTGCATATCCGACCATCCTAACAGGGAAGGATGGCCGTAATATGCCGTCACCGTGAAGATAATTGTATGAGTTAGATTAAGAGAAAGAGAATCAAAAAGCTTAATCTCTATGGCAAAACTCACACCGTAGAAATCTGCATTTTTCTTATCTTTATTTACACCCACTAATTTGTGAGCATATATCCATTCATCCAACATCATGGTATCGTGACTATTTGGATATGTGCTTGGGCTCCTGTCATACCACAGATTTGTGCCTTCAAACGCCAATGTATCAGCATACTCTACCCCCGTGTATTCATCTTCTTTCTCGCTTCCATAACTGTACGAGATTACCAATTTCTGCAGTATGTAATCCCCGCTCAGACGCTCTGCATAGGCAGTGAGATTGCCGCGAAGTTCATCGTAGCTATTGTTATCATATAGATATTCACTACATCTTAAAACAATTCCAATCTCAAAATTTTTGTTGGTAGAGGAGTTTCCTATATATTTGTTTAGATCTATGGTATAATCTTCTTTGGAATAGTTTCTATAGACTATGATCATTGAGGGATAGCTATTCACTACGGGCTTTTCCATCTCCTTATACGGTTTCCACCACTTCACCTTTGGCTGCGAGGCAAAATAGGCACCTAAAAGAATGACTATCACTATAATCGCCCCAATTCCGATTAGCAGACCTTTCATTCTCTTTCTCATTTTACTCACCTCTTAACATTCTACTTGATTTGCTGCCCCAACAACAAGCAGGATTCTGGTGTTAGAAGGTGCAAATGACTTCCCACCAGTTGCTCTTTTTAAGGATATTTATATTCTCTTCATCATTTTCAACCATTATTTTATTCATTACCTCATCTTCTTTTTCCATATAATCAATCTCACTATTTAAATT
>WALG01000061.1 GCA_015522955.1 DHVE2 group archaeon | reverse complement strand
TGGGAAAAAGAATAGGCACTCTTTCACAGGGAAATCAAAAAAAGATTGCCATTTCCAGGCTTTTTTAGGAGAGCCGGAAGTGATTATTCTGGATGACCCCTTCGCCAATCTTGATATTAGATACACCATATTTTTGGAGGAGTATCTTATGAGATATGTGGAGGAATATTCCAGCACAGTGTTTCTCACAACACATTATCTCACTAACCTGGAGCCTACGGAGTATATTATAATCTCCCAGGGGAAACTGATGGCGCATAAAAATGTGGAAGAATTGAACCTGGGTAAACCACTAAGATATCATCTCTATAAAAATGGTAAAAAGTTTGTGGTGGAAGATATTTCAAAATTGAGAAAGGCATTGCAAGAAGGGGCTGAGATAAAGAAAGTGGATGTATACACCTATTCCGACTGGATTCGGGAACTATCCCCATAAAATCGGATTCATAGAAGATTTAAAATATCTAAAAGTTATTCCCCTAAAGATGCTACAGTGGATATATGCCAATCTGGTGGATATAGAAGGACGCATTCACACCGTTGCGCTGCGAAAAGATTATGAATCCTTTTTCAAAAATGGAATCGGAATCGATGGCTCCTCAATTCCTGGATTTGCCTCCGTAAACCGCTCTGACCTTGTGGCCAGACCCGATATGAACACTTTGAAGGAGATTCCGTGGCGTGAAGAAGAGTACTTGGTTCTTTTGAAAACCTATTATGAGGGCACACCATTTGAAAAGGATCCAAAGAATTTGGCAGAAAAGGTGGATAAAGAACTGGAATCCATGGGCTACATTGCAGTTCTCCGCCCCGAACTCGAATTTTTCGTTCTCAACGAAAATGGTGATGGGAATACTCATTATTTTGAGCCCCCCTATTCTGATGAAACCTTTGAGTATCGCAAGAAGGTGAGTGAGGCAGTGCAGGATATGGATATACCTGTGAGATACCATCATCATGAGAATGCCTCGGGTCAGGTTGAAGTGGAACTTGTATGGATAGATGGCGTTGAGCGTACCTGCGATTATACTATATACACAAAAATTGCATCAAAATGGATCGCAAAGGAAATGGGGATGCAGGTATCATACATGCCAAAACTGAGAGGAGATATAGCAGGAAACGGAATGCATGTGCATATATTTCTTAAGAGAAATGGTGAAAATGTATTCCGTGGTGAAGGTGAAATAACCCAGGAAGCAAGATACTTTATAGGTGGAAATCTGGAACATATGCCCTATATGGCGGCGATTACCAATCCAACCATAAACTCCTACAAGAGATTATCTGGTGGCCTTGAGGCACCTCGCTATTTGGCTTGGGGCTACAGAAACAGGAGCACGCTTATTCGTGTACCAGCCAGAGCCAAGGATATTGAAGTGCGCAATGCAGACTCGGCGGCAAATCCATATCTGGCCTTCTCGTTAATTGTTCTTGCAGGCCTGGATGGCATAAAGAAAAAGATAGAGGTTTCAGAGCCTGTAGACTACAACCTGTATTCCCTACCTGCGGAGAAATTAAAGGATTATCCTTCTCTTCCCACATCTCTGGAAGAAGCCATAGCACTTATGGAAAGCGATGAATTTGTTAGAAATGCCTTAGGAAATGAACTATTCGCCACCTTTGTGGACATGAAAAGAAATGAAATAGAAGAGTTCTCCCGCGCGGTAACAGACTGGGAAGTAAGGAGATATCGGGATATATGATGAAATTCAGAGATTTGAATGAGGAAGATAGACAGGATATTGAGGATATAGCCCGCGGAACATGGGAGGGTGAGGATTATCTCCCCATGGTTTTCGATGAATGGCTACGGGAGGGAAATTTTTATGGAATAGAGAAAGAGGGAAAAATAATTGCTACAGGAAAGATTACAATATTACCAGATTTTGTTGGGTGGCTGGAAGGCCTCAGAGTTCATCCTGATTACCGTGGCAGAGGCTATGGAAGGAGGATGCATGAATATCTGCTGAAGAAGAGCGAAGAACTTAGTAAGAGAGGAGATATCCGCACGCTGGAATATGCCACATATTTCAGAAATGAAGGTAGCATATATCTGGGTCTGAAAACGGGATTCGATATCGTAAAGAAATACTATGGTATGGAGTATGAATCCTCTCAGAGTAAAAAACCTCAGGCATCTCAGTTGGAATCCATAGATGAATTGGTGAGTTACGAGGAATATATTCCTTGTGGATGGATTTTTATTCATAAAACCCATGATGCTCTTGATTATCTGCGGGAGAAATGTATGGTGTTTTCATATGAAGGCCACAAGTTTCTGTTTCTCAAAGAGCATTCAGAGGAGGTCATTCCCATGGAACTGAAGGTAGACATTCTTAAAAAGATACTTCCCGGCATTGCTTACCACTCTTCTGAAGGCAGGATATCCATAATTGTACCGGATAACTGGGATTATAAGATATATGAATCACTGGGATTCAGAAAATGGGAAAATGTTACTGAGCCTGAGATATGGATTTTCAGAAAAAAATTTTAAATTTACGATTATAGTTATATCCTTCAATGAAAAAGTATCCCAGATGCGGTGCCAAGAATCCAGATGATGCACTTTACTGCAAAACCTCCGAAAAAAGAGAGATGGAATATAATTCTGGAAGTGATTTTCATTATTACCGTGCTCTGGACATTGGTGGTTATAGCGGCTCTGTTTACCGGTCTTTTGAAATCAGGAGATTGATGACCTCGTATTTACTGGGTATGCAATATATATCTTCTTATTTACTCTCGTTTACTCTCCTCCTGAACATAATCGCTGTTTATTGTTCCATGGTGAAAAGAAACAGGGTATTTCTACTATCCGCATCGGTGATTAATATAATATCCATATTTTAACGCCTCTTCGGAATAATCATAATACTCATTCTGATAATAAAAAATGAATGGAAATAGCAGAATTAGAGCAATTCGCTTTCATCTACAGGCATCAGGGTAAATCCTGAGATTACCTTGGGATAGAAATCCGTGGTTTTTTGAGGCATCCTTTCAAGATGTCTTGCTACTTCTAGGACCTTTTCTGGTGGTGTGGGATTGAGCATAAATGCTACCTTGGCGATACCTTTATCTACTTTCTCCACAGCGTCCTCTATCCATCTCTCGTAGATTATATCCTCATCAATCTTTGGCTCCACAACATCCATTATCTTGAAGATTACCTCACGAAGAACAACGGCATCAAGACTGCGATATGCCTCGCTCCAATCGGGATTCATAAAATCGCTTACCTCTGAAGAAAGTTCGAGTCCATACGCTTTGCCATCCTGATAGACCACAAAGGCATTCTTTCCTTTTCTCTCCTCTAAATATCTCTCCGCTTCACCGATATCTATTTCCTCCACCGTGAAATATTTCTTTATCTTCTCCCAGTGCTCCTCGCCTATCTTCTTCTTGAGAAGTAATCTGTGAGTTGGCAGGACCACGAGGCCAGGGTCATCGAGGCTCACCATATAGGTCATCCTGTAATTGAAGGCGTGGCTATCTTTCCAATTGGGAATCTTGGCACGCATTTCATCTCTGAAATACACGGCGGTTTCATATCTATGATGACCATCCGCAATCACAACCTGCTCGTCACGCAAAACATTCTGAATTGTGTTTATTTTCTCCTCATCCTCAACCCTGTAGAGCCTTATTACCGTGCCATATTCATCCACACCGTAAAAGTCCGGCTCGTCTTTTATAATCTCATCGATAATCTCCCGTATCCTTCCATCATCCTTGTAAAGCACAAATCCCGCTTCAAGATTCGTCTTGGTTGCATGGAGCATGTTAAGGCGATCAACCTTTGGTCCCTTGTGTGTCTTCTCGTGGGGAAGTACTATACGCTCCTCAAAGGGATGGAGTCGCATGGCCGCTATGAAACCACGTCGTACATATTTTTTCCCTCGTACCTCAAATTCTTGAGTGTATAGGTAAATAGCAGGTTTTTCATCCCTAACAAGAACTTCTCTCTCTTTCCACTCCCGCAATCTCTTTGCGGCCATCTCGTATCTGTTCTCCTCCTGCGGAAGTATAAGTTTTACAAAGTTATACTCATGTTTTTTGTAGTATCTTTCCTGCATCTCCGCATCTATCTTATCGTAGGGCTGCGTTATGACCTTGCTCAGATCTCTCCCCATCACGGAAGCATTGTAATGCAAAGCCTTAAACGGTTTGATTTCCACCATCTATCCTCACCGAAGGGTAATCCTATTCCACATTATAAACTCTTTCTTCTTTGGAATGGCCATATAACAACTTAGAGAAGGGGACGTAGCAGGAGGAACACTAAGAATGGGAAGAAGATGCTTGAGAGCGTACCTATGAGAAAATATTCTGCAAACTCTCTCTTCTTAAGATCCTCAAATCTAGCTATAGATTTGGCGGTGAGCACTAGACCTATAATCACCGAGGCATTGAGCAGAAGAAGTGTGAAAATTATGGCACGCTCCAGATACCCAATCATTGCTCCTCCTGATTTCAAGCCTCTGTTCTTCATATCATACCTATATTTTCTTAGTATGAGACGAACAAAAAGATGCCCACCATATACCGAGAGAAGATATCCCACAAGCACCGCTATGATGTATTTTAGAGTAAACCATTCCATGTTTATACCTCTTTGTCAACTATATATGGTTTACTATTGAATGTAAACCTACGTTGGTTATAAATTTCAGATGCATTCTCACGCACTCCTCTCCCTTCTTTACATGCTTCCACCGGGCATTGTGAAGCACCTTGTATATACCCTGCTTTGTTATGCCAAAGTGTTCACCAAGCTGTTCGTAAGTAACTCCGGGATGCTCTCTGTAAAATTTTATAATCTCTCTCTGCCTCTCGCTCCACCCATCCTCTATACCCTCTATAAGATAAAGTATAGTATTGAGTACATCATCCCATATAGTCTGAGAGCTTATACAGATCCCACGCTTCTCTTTTTTACATCGCTCCAGCGAAGATCTTGCTCTATAGAACGCCGTACCTCTAGCTCCCGCATAGTCTTTGAGTGGAAACTCCACCTCACCGATGCCCACCCCGCAGTATATCTCCACGGGCAGGTGCAATTTCAAAAAAAGATATACGTCATAGGCGACCCCTATATCCCTGAGCACGCCCTGAAACTCGTCCCCCACAGTGAGCTGTAAATTCATAAATAACTTATCTTGGAATCTCTCATTGGCGCATCCCAAAGTATTATTTATGGAATCCACCACCCTCTCCCAGTCCGCCTGTTTCCTAGATCTCCTTACATCGCACACAAGAGCTGCATAATCCATTGGGAAGTAATAGGAAGAATACCATATTATTTTTTCTCAGTACTCCATGAGATATCAAAATAACCCTTTGCCTCATGGGCATTCACTATTAGGGTGTATAGACCTTTCTCCTGCAAGCAGAATCGCTGTAAATCCTTCTCATCAC
>WALG01000060.1 GCA_015522955.1 DHVE2 group archaeon | reverse complement strand
TAGTACATCTTTTAAAGATGCAAAAAGCAGTCTCATAAACCTTGACGAGACTCCGGATTTTGTACTTCTGTGGATTGAAGAGAATATGCCAATGGAATACACAAAGCCCCAGGATCTTGTAAAAGCCTATGAGTATCTCTCTAGAGCGGATATGTATCTTGGAAGAGTGATGAAGAGGCAGCAGTATAGCCTCTGGAGTTATGCAATGGATATGCTTGCCGCTGTAAGTGTTGCCAAGGAGGAGAAGTATTCCAAACATCCACCTAGGTATAATTTTCCCTCATGGCTTCTGAATATGAACAAAACCCAGAGAATTCGAAATATTAGAGATAGTCTGGGCATGAAACTGGGAAGAGTGTACCATACCTCAAAAAGCGATGTTCTTGAGAACATACTACCTTATTTCCGTGCTATTTACGATGCTGATGAAAATCTAAGACTTTTCTATACACACCAACTCCATCTGGATGAAAATGAGATTTCTTATCTCACTGATAAAAACCCAGTGAAAATATTAAAGATGACAAAAAAAAGATATGAAGGTGGGTCAGCGTAATATGTCTGATGGTTGTCTGACATTTGTCAGATAATAACTTGGAAGTATATAAAGTTTTTCATGTGAGGCTTATTCTACTTTCTATTCATCATCTACAGTTAGTCATCTTTTGATTTTCTCCTCTCTTTTACCATTTCTGGATTATCTTACTGATGAAATTGGTGAGCGCATCATGAGTTTTTATAAAACTCTGTTTTGAATCATGAGGTAAGGTAGAGAGAGCGAATAAGTTTATGTATTTGAACATTTTTAGGGTTAGTAAGGTGGTTATATGATGACCAAAGTCAGCGATATAATGACGTCGAACCCAATCTGTGTCAAGGTGCCCGGCTCTAAAGAGGATGTGCTTCGTATTCTTGTGAAACATAATATAACCGGGGTACCTGTGGTCAATGAGGAGGGCAAGTTGATGGGTATAGTCTCCCGCAGAGATATATTTGAACATCCAGAGGAGGAGCAACTTGCACTTCTAATGCGCAGAGACGTGCCCGTGGTAAAGGTTGATGACACCATTGAAAGTGCTGCTTATACAATGATCAAATATGGTAGAAGACATCTAGTGGTGGTGGATGATAACAATAAGGTACTGGGCGTTGTCACACCCCAGGATTTTCTTAAGGTTATAGAGGAGAGAAGAATCTCTGCATCTGTGGACAAATTTATCACAAGGCCATGCTTTCCACTTCATAAGTGTACTCCGTTGCCAGTGGTTTTCCGTGCCATGAGTCTCACACTGCTCTCCGCGTTTCCGGTGGTGGATGATGATGCTAAACTTATGGGTATTGTGACTGACAGGGACCTCTTTGAAAAGGCAAAAGTTGACAAGAGTATGGCTATATCCGAACTTGGATTAGGCGACGATGAAGACTCCTGGAACTGGGAAGGGCTGCGCAATGTGATAAAACTTTTCTACATGGAGGAAAAAGTTACCTTGCCAAATATTCCTGTGGAAGAGGTCATGATTCATAACCCAGTGACTATATTCTCTAAGTCTCCTGTGTGGGAGGCTGCAAAAATAATGAGAAAAAATAATTTCAGCCAGTTACCTGTTCGAAACACCCATGATGACCTGATAGCCATGATCTTCGACAGTGACCTTGTTGCCTCACTTGTGGGTGTGGGTGATGAATGATACCAAGAACAAAATAATAGAAATTGCCAAGAGAAGGGGATTCTACTGGAAGGCCTATGAAATATATGGTGGACTTGGAGGCTTCTACGACTATGGGCCCTTAGGTGCGCAGTTAAAAGAGAATATACTCAAAATTTGGAAGGAGCAGTTTATTATCCATGATGGACTTTTAACTTTAGACTCCCCCAATCTTGGACCTGAAGTGCTTTACGTTGCCTCTGGCCATACGGATAAATTTACTGATTATATGGTGAAATGTGAAAAATGCGGTCATGTTTTTCGTGCTGATGAACTTCTTAAAGGAGTGGTTAATGAAGTTGAGAAACTTGATGAGAATGGTATATGGAAGGCAATAAGGGATAATGGGATAAGGTGCCCAGATTGTGGAGGCCCTTTAACTCCTCCCGAGAGATTCCATCTGATGTTTTCTACAAAAGTGGGTATGGATAAGGTGGCATTTCTCAGGCCTGAGACTGCTCAAGGCATATTTGTAAATTTTCCAATTCTTTACAGGTTAAACAGAGAAAAATTACCTTTGGGAGTGGCGCAGGTAGGTAAAGGTTTCAGAAATGAGATAAGTCCCCGACAGGGTCTTCTAAGATTGCGTGAGTTTAATATGGCAGAAATAGAATTGTTTGTAGATCCACTCGAGAATTTTCCTTTGGGAGAAATGAATGAAGTTATTCTCCCTCTTCTTACCAACACGGGTGAGGAGTTACATATTTCCGCCAAGGAATCTGTTGCTAAGGGAATAGTGGAATCCCATATGGCCTATTATATGGGTAAGGTAATTCTTTTCCTCAAATCCCTAGGAATAGATATGCAGCGGGTTAGATTCAGGCAGCACTATCCGGAAGAACTTGCCCATTATTCTCGTGATACATGGGACTGTGAGATACTCCTTTCCATGGGCTGGGTGGAAGTTATTGGCATATCCAATCGAGGTGATTATGATTTACGGAGGCATATGAGTTATTCAGGTCGAGATCTTACTGCATTAAGAAGATTTGAGAATCCAAAAAAGATAAAGATCAAGAAACTGAGACCTAAAATGGAAATTCTTGGACCTATCTTCAAGAGGGATGCTAAGAAAATAGCAGAAATCGTGGAAAATATGAGTTACACGGATGGGGATATATACGTGGAGATAAATGACCAAAAAGTTAAGGTTCCCCGGGATGCATACGAGATTGTGGTGGAAGAAGAAACTGTGGGCGGAGAGAGGTTCATACCCCATGTAATTGAGCCATCCTTTGGAATAGACCGTATTCTTTACGCCATCTTAGAGCATGCATATTATGAGCGTAGTGATTCAGGTTACAAAGTCCTTAAACTCAAACCTAAAATTGCACCGGTGAAGGTTGCCGTATTTCCTCTCATGTCCAAGGAGGGATTGGATGAGAAAGCAGAGGATATAATGCGAGTTCTGCGAAAACGGGGCATCTCTGCATATTACGATGAATCAGGCTCCATAGGGCGGCGATATGCAAGGGCAGATGAGGTTGGAGTTCCATTTTGTGTTACGGTGGATTACCGGACGCTAGAAGATTCAACGGTTACCATAAGAGATAGGGATACGGCACAGCAGAAAAGGATCAAGATAGAAAACTTGCCTGAAACGGTCGAGTCTCTTTGCAGGGAGGAAATAGGGTTTGAGGAGTTGTGAAGAGATAGAAGAATCCTTACTACGGGAATTGTGCCATGCAATTTTAAGCGCATCTCAATGCTCCGAGGACATAGCCATGTCTTTCTCAGGAGGTCTGGACAGTGGATTCCTTGCATATCTCTTAAAAGATATGTGTCACGTGGATCTTTATACTGTGGGAGTTCCTGGAAGTACAGATATTAAAAATGCCCTTGAACTTGCAACTATGTTAAAAATGCCGCTTACAATAATAACTGTGGATGAAACAGAAATTGTTGAAGGGATAAAATTTTTGAAAGAGATTGATTGCACTATAAACCCACTTGAAATATCCTTCGAACTACCCCTATATTTTGTGGTGAAAAGTTCAAAATATAATATAATTTTTACAGGCCAGGGGGCTGATGAGTTGTTTGGTGGTTATCATAAATATCTCCGACAACCTGAGCGTATGAATGAAGATTTTAAGATACTCATCACTAGAACATTGCCGCGGGAAAGGAAAATAGCAGAGAGATTCGGGAAGATTCTGCGCACACCATATCTTCATCCGGATGTTGTGCGGATTGCACAGAATATAGAACTGAAGAGAAAAATAAAGGAGGGTATGAGAAAAAAAGTTTTAAGAGAACTGAGTAGAGAACTTGATGCTCCCGAAATACTCTGGAAAAGGGAAAAGAAAGCCGCCCAGTATGGAAGTGGGATATGGAAATTAATAAGAAAAATGTCTAGAAAAAGAGGGATGAGCGTGGATAAATTTATAGCAACTTTATAATTCCACGCCTAATTTTTTGCCGAGATTTTCGAGCATATCCTTTACCATGGCTGGAAGGTCATAATCGGGTTTCCAGTTCCATTCCTCTCTTGCAGGAGTGTCGTCCAAACTTCGGGGCCATGATTCTGCAATTTTCTGCCTATAATCGGGTCGATATTCCACCTGGAAGTCCACATATTTCCGAATCTCATTTACCAAATCCCTTGGGGCAAAACTCATGGCCTGAACATTGAAATCCGTGCGGTGTCTGAGTTTCTCTGCAGGTGCTTCTGCAAGCATGGTGATTGCTTTTATTGCATCGGGCATGTACATCATTGGAAGTACCGTATCTTCTTTGAGGAAACATATATATTTATCCCTCCTTAATGCATAGTAAAATATTTCCACAGCATAGTCAGTGGTGCCTCCTCCCGGTGGTGCGTTCCAACTTATTATCCCGGGATATCGCACCCCACGGACATCTAGACCGTACTTCTCCCAGTAGTAAAGTCCAAGCAGTTCCCCCGTAACCTTGCTTATCCCATAAATCGTTCTGGGCCTCAGGATAGTATCATTTGGGGTGTTATCCTTTGGTGTCTCTGGTCCAAATGCCGCTATTGAACTGGGGACCATTATGCGTTCAAGAGAATGTTCCCTTCCCGATTCCAGGATATTGTAAAGACCCAGTATATTCACCTTGAAAGCCAGTTGTGGATTCTGCTCACCCCTTGCCGAGAGAATTGCAGCCAGATGATAGATAGTATCAATATCGTATTCCCCTATAATTTTATCAATATTCTCTCTCTGCGTGACATCTAGTCGTGTGTAAGGCTCCACTTCCTCAGGGTTCTCTGGCTCTCTTATATCACCGATTATTACGTTGTCTTGTCCATATTGCTTTCGGAGATGGGTCACTAAGGAGGAGCCTATCTGTCCGAGCCCTCCAGTAACGAGAATCCTATTCATGCTTCTCACCAGAGAGGGGAATGAATTGAAAGAAGTTAAAAATTTTGGAAATATTGCAATGCAACGACACAAAACATACTCTGATTCTAAAAGAAAAAAGGAAAAAATAATATACTTAAATGTTGAATTTTTAGGAGTGTCAGTTTATTCAGGATTCTTTTTCTTTTCTTTCTTCTTCTTTTTCTTATCATCAGTCATTTTCATTCCTCCAGTTTACTCACCAGTCCTCACTTTCTTCCTCTTCTCTATTTTCCCCCTCTTCGGAGGGTATTTCTTCTTCAGATATCTCTTCTTCATTGAAGTTCTCTTCTTCCTCTATTCTCTTTTGTCTCTTCTTTTTAGGTACATACATGGGGTTCTCACCTCCCCAAACAAAGACATCGTAGTTGAGTATAAAATAGTTTTGTGATGATATAACCTACATTCCTT
>WALG01000059.1 GCA_015522955.1 DHVE2 group archaeon | reverse complement strand
TCATATTATTCCATAGCCCTTTTATGGAAGATGAATTCCTGAAAAAATTAAGAGAAAAATACGAGAATGGCAAGATTTCTAAGGAAACATACGAGGATATACTCAGAAGATATCAGGAGGAGATAAAGGAGGAGGAAGAGGAAGAAGTTATCCAGAAGAATGCTGTAAACACATCCAATGAGTCTGGAGAGGACTTCTACGGAATAGGAGAGATTATTTCTCGTTCAGTTTCGCAGGCTATGAAGGAGGTGGAGAAATCTCTCAATGAGGTGTTCCCGGAATCTACGAGAAAGGAAAGAGGATACAAATGTGCAGGCTCCTGCGTTCTCGGTCCCGGAAAATATGATTACATCTCTGCTGCTGGCAGTATAAAGATAACGGGCAATGTGACCGCTGATAGAGTTTCCGTGGCCGGGGCCCTCAGTTCTCAGGGCAATATAAAAGCAAAAATTTTCAAGGTTGCAGGCTCCGCAAAGGTGGATGGCAATATAATTGCGAACACGGTATCCGTTGCAGGAGGGTTTAAAGGGCTGGATATCGTGTGTGAGGATCTCCACTTATCCGGTGGGGTAAAATGCCGCAGAGTGAAGGGTGAGGATGTTGTGATTGCAGGTTCCATAGTTGCGGATGAAATTCAGGGAGAGGAAATAAGGATAAAGATAGATAACAGTGGCAGGATAGGGGGAAGCAGGGTAGGCAGAATAGCCGGGGAGAATATAAGAGTGGAATGCAAAAAAGGATTTCTTCGAAAATTCACAGGGAAGTTAGAAGTTAAGGAGATTAGAGGCGAGAAGGTATATATAGAGTGTGTCTCTGCGGATTACGTTAAAGGCAAGGAAGTGATAATTGGAGATAACTGCCTCGTAGATAAATTGGAAGCAGAGGAAATGAAAATAAGCAAAAGAGCACGTGTTGAAGAGGTGGTGAGGAAATGAGACACTGGGGGTATGTATACACGGGAAGACTGCTTGGTGGTGCTTTTCTCATAATCATTGGCATTCTCTGGCTCCTTCAAATGCTGGGAATCATAGAACCTAACATCTGGATAATAGGTCCAATTTTGCTTATAATAGGAGGTCTGGCTCTGATTCTCCACCGCAAGTGGGACTCCTGGTAAATTGTGCTCGCAGAAAATAAGAATGATGAAATGAGTGGTGAGAAATATGGTTGTGGAAGCAAGGCATCTGGCAAAAAGATATTCTAATGGCGTCTGGGGTGTTAGAGATGTGAACTTTCTCGCAGAAAAATCCCGTATCACAGTGCTCCTCGGTCCAAACGGTGCGGGAAAGACAACCACTGTGGGTCTTCTCTCAACATTGTTAAGACCTACAAAAGGAAACGCAATTATTGAGGGATATCTCACCGTGGATAATGTTTGGAAGGTTAGAAACCTCATTGCTCTATGCCCTCAGGATATACGCGTGGACAGTAACTGGACTCCATGGGACGCAGTAAAAGGATATCTTTTGATTCGGGGTTTTTCTGGAGTAGAGAGCATGGAAAAAAGTGAGAAATATCTTAAACTCCTTGATTTATGGAACATAAGAAAAACTCCTGCAATAGCGCTGAGCGGAGGGCAGAGAAAGAGAATCGCTGTTGCAATGGTTCTCGCTTCAGATGCGCCGGTGGTGTTTCTGGACGAGCCATCCAGCGGGCTGGATGTGGAAGCAAGATACATCGTTTGGAAATCTCTGCGGGAAGAGGCAAAGAGGGGAAAGACCATAATTCTCACCACACATGATATGAAAGAAGCGGAGATCCTAGGGGATTATGTAGTTATGATAGGCAAGGGAAAAACCGTTGCCCAAGGTACGCCGGAGGAACTGAAGCAGCAAATTCCCTATACTCACAAGATTGTTATTAAGAATGCAAGAAAATTACCTGTAAAAGAGCATATAGACCTCGGAGACAGGAAGATTATTTATGCCAGTGAGCGAGAAGAAGCCATAGAACTTGCAGAAAAGATAGAGGCAAAGAGCATAGGCATTGAGGAGGTAACACTTGAAGATACATATCTCTACATTGTGGGAGGTGTTGCCAATGGGAAAAATTAGAGGAGTTGCATATCTAACAAGCAGATGGATTCGCCGTCAGCCACTCTGGCTTGTGCAGGATTTATTCATCGTCATGGGCTTTGCAATTCTGATGTTCGTTTGGGGCGGGATCAATGGTCTCAAAAATGTTCTTGTAGCCTGGTTCATCTCCGGGGCGTGGGGCATGGGAGTCAACCTTGTGGCTCAGAGCATTGGCTGGGACAAGCAGGGAAAGACCATGGACATGTTCATTGCCTCACCGGTTCAGCCATTTCACTATATATTCGGCTACTTCATCTCCAGTTTGGTGTTCATGGTTGCGGATTTTATTTACATGCTTCCCCTCATTATTGTTCTAAATGCCTGGGCTATAGTTATTGCCTCACTTCTTGCCATTGCGCCATTGCTCATAATAAGCAATCTTGTGGGCTTGAGCATAGTGATGAGAATAAAGAAACCTACAAATATCTCGGCCATCACAAATCCAATCCAGATGATGCTAATTATCCTCCCTCCTGTTTTTTATCCGGCAAGTGTGATTCCCCGGACTGCGAGATATTTCGTGCTTTTAATACCCACAGCAGCGGGAGCAGAGATAGCAAGACAACTTTCTGGGCTCAGTGCCTGGCACAATCTCTGGTATCCCATTATGGTTCTTTTAATATGGGTCGTGGTTGGAATCATTGCCTCCTCCCATGTGGTGAGATGGGGAATGGAGTGATTTTTCTCTCTACCTATCTATTTTTCACCGGGAAGAAATAAGACAGGAGGGCACCGGTTATCGAAGATATAGAAAATAGGATTGCAACGCCGTAAATTCCTCCAATTCTATCCAGAATCTCCGAAAGTATGGGAGCAAGGAAACCTCCGATATTTAGCACTGAGACAAAGATTCCCGATGCAATGCCAAAATATTTTCTTTCCACGTTTGTTCTGGATAAAAAGGCAAAGTAGAGGGGAATTATACCGCCCAACATCAGACCTGCAAGGAAGGCCAGAATCCAGACGATAATACTTCGAACAGATATGCCCCACGCAAACAGAGGAAGAAGAAAGGCTACGGTTATTTGATAGGTGATTAGTGCTTTTTTCTCTCCTATTTTCTTAGAAAACGGAGGAAGAAGGAGAAATCCCACAATTAGTGCTAAGGATATGGTGGCAACCAGAACGGGAGATAGGGAACCTAAAAACTCGGTGAGTTGCCTCTGTGATGGAAAATACTGAGTTGCTCCAAAATATGTGATAAGCAGCGTGAGATTTGCCACAGAAACAAGCCACAGGAATCTGTTCTTTGAGACCTTTTTGAAGCCTTCTACCATGGAAACCTTACCTTCCTGCAGGTCATTGGCCACTATAAACCAGAGAATTGCACCCAAAATCAATAGAGAGGCGTAAAGCCAGAATATTTCTCTCCATGGGAGATAGGGTAGAAGAAATGAACTTGCCACCAGACCGAGAATTGCACCGCTGGGTAATCCGGACATATATACTCCTGCAGCGAGGCCCTGTTGCTCACTGGGAAAAGAGGATTCTGCAATCTTCGGTAAATTGGGAAATACCACTGCCATGCCCACTCCGTAAAACGCAGTATAAACGGTAAAGTCAAGAGTTTCAGTGGAAAAACCTCTGAGAATCTGGGCAACAAAGGCGATACCCAGTCCCAGAAGTGCAGTCCTCTTTGGGCCCAGTTTTGCAATAAGTATGCCTACAGGAAGTCCAAGGATAACCATCATAAGTATAGGCAGGGAAAGAAGAAAGGAGAAATATGAGAGATTCATATGAAAATCTCCCATGATTGGGTTTCCGAGAACCGCAAGCACGATATCTCCGGTCCATATGGAAAGATTCACAAACCAGGCCACAATGAGAATTTTCCATTTGTACTCCATATCGGGAGATGTGAAGGAATGAGATAAACCTTTAGTTGTAAAGAATGAAAAATCTCCGAATTGGACAGATTTATCCAGAAAAAATTAAATAAACCTTGGAGGCTATGGATGTATGCTTGGATTTCTTTTGCATATCAAGCGTAGACTCTATGTATATGTGGCTATTGTATTCCTTGTTGCCCTTGTAATGGGATACTTTGTGGATTTTAGCAGAATGAATATCATGCCTGTGAGTGTGACTGCGGTATTCATCATGCTCTATCCCATGCTCACAGGTATGGAGGTGGAGAAGGTAAAGAAAGCAGGGAGGAATTACAAGTTAATCCTGACCACTCTGATTTTTGCTTATTTCATCGCTTCATTAACCGCATTTTTCCTGTCACGCACAATTCTGAGAGGCTATGATGACCTTGCCCTGGCTCTTGTGCTTGTAGGCGCAATTCCCTGCTCTAATATGCTCATCGGATGGAGCGGGATAGCGAATGCAAGCGTTGCCGATGCCCTGGTAATTGCGGTTGCTGGACTACTTTTAATACCCATTCTTTCTCCCATCCTGATTTATATAAACGGTGGTATCTTCGCAACGATTAATGTTGTGCAACTTGTGATAATTCTTCTTTTCTACATACTCGTCCCTCTTTCCCTCGGAATGCTCACCCGGAGAGAGATAATAAGAAGAAGAGGAAGGGCTTATTTTATGAGCATAAAGAAATATCTCCCCGGAATATCCGCGCTTGGCATCCTTCTCATTGTATTTTTCTCCGTTGCCAAGGTATCCACAAAGGTTATTGAGAAGCCTGAGATTTTTCTTCTTGTTCTCGCTGCCCTGTTCTCCTATTATTTCATTCAAACCGCGCTATCTGTGCTGGCAGCGAAGCTTCTCAAATTTAGATACGAGCAAGGTATGATTCTCATCTTAGGCGCCACGGCGAGTTCCCAGGCCATATCTCTTTCCCTTGCAGCCACGGTATTTCCACCCTTAACAGTCTTTGCACTATCCTTCAAACCAATCCTGCAGGTCTTCTACATCATGTTCCTCATTTATGCCCTTGGCCCTCACCTGCGAAGGTTTCTTGGGCAAAATATTAAAGAGTGAAAGAAAATACCATCCCCATGAAGATAAAGATTGAAGAACTTATCGAGTTGGCGAAAATAAGGAGCGAAACCGGCTATGAATCAAAAATTCTCGCATTTATAGAGAAAAAACTGGAAAATATGGGAGTAAATTATGAGCGTATGCCCGTGGATGAGGAGAGATACAATATAATAGTAAATCCAGAGGAACGTTTCATGGTTAATGCCCATGTGGACACCGTGGGAGATTATTTTCCTCCCGAGGTAGAGGATTCAATTCTCTGGGGCCGTGGTGTGATGGACGATAAGGCAGGAGTGCTCATAATCCTAAAACTTATCGAAGAGTTTCGAGATAAACTACCCGTGAGTTACGTGTTCTTTGTGGATGAGGAAGAGGAGGGTAAAGGCTCCAAAAAGTATGCGGAAAAATACGCCCATGATTTCGCAGTAACTCTTGAACCTACCTCACTTAAGGTATGCACCGCAGAAGCGGGAAGTTTGGAACTTGAGTTTGAGTTCTGGGGAAAGGCCATGCATGGCTCCTGTGGAGATGAGGAAAACAGCGCAATCTGGCAGGGGATAAAATTTCTCACCTCACTTAAGAGAATGAAATTTCTCAATTCTGAGCATAAATTGCTGGGAAAACCAGCCATTAATGTGGAGATGTTCGACGGCGGGGATTATATACTTGCGGTTCCTGAGAGTGCTAAATCTCTGGTAGATTTTATATACCTCCCAGGACAAACTGCTGTGGAGATCATAGACGAAGTGAATCGCATAGGTCGCAAATTCAATATGAACCATATGATTTATGATCTCTCACCACCCTTTGAAATATCCCCGAAAAAAAGCCATCTCAGAGAATTTTTAAAGTACGCAGAACTGGGTGGATTCCGCAGTTGGAGTGATGCTCAGAACCTTGTGAATAAGGGCACACCCACCGTGGTTTTCGGGCCAGGAGAATTGAAATACGCCCACACCAAGGATGAGCATGTGGATATGAGGGATGTGGAGAAGGCGTATGAAATCCTGAAAAAGGTGTTGCAGGACTGGTCAAAGAGGTGAGAAGATGCGCATATCAGGAAGCGTTATATACGAGGAAAAGCATATTTTCTGGGTTGTCCTTCTAATAATGCTTCCCTTAATAGCAATTTTTCTGGCGATTTTAATTTATCAAATTTTAATCGGGCCCCTTGGCACAAATCCTGCACCAAACTGGTTTCTTGCGCTTATGCTCTTTATTTTTATTCTTTTGGGCTATGGTTTCTCGGTATACAGAGTAATTATAACCACCCAAACCCTAATTGCGGGATTTCCCTTATACTCTGTGAAAATCCCCTGGGAAAAAGTTGAGTCGGTAGAAGAGATGAAGGATAGCGTATGGAAATATGGGGGTTACGGTATAAGAATAGGAAAGATGAACGGGAAACCCGTCCTGCTGGTAGTAATTCCCTATGTCTCAAGAATAATTCTCAAGATGCACGGGTGGAAAAGAGACTATCTGGTCATATCTGTGAGAGACAAAGATGCCGCTATGAATTACATAGGGCAGGAGATTGAAATCTACGGGGCATCATAAAAATAAGAAAAAGTTCAGAGTTCTGCATACTTCTTGGCGATCTCTTTTGCCATGTCAAGGGTGCTTGCGTCCCCGCCCATGTCGTACGTGCGCACTTTCCCTTCTTTAACGACCTCTTCTATCGCAGTCTCCAAACGATTTGCTTTTTCATGCTCACCTAAATAATCAAGCATCATGCGCACTGCACGAATTGTGGCAATTGGATTCACCTTATATAGACCAGTGTATTTAGGTGCGGAACCGTGTACAGGCTCAAAGACCGCATAATTATCCCCTATGTTACCAGCGGCAGCAAATCCTAACCCACCTACCAATTGTGAGGCCAAATCTGATATAATGTCTCCGAAGAGGTTTGAGGTTACAAGTACATCGTATTTTTCAGGATTCTTTACAAGCCACATAGCCTGAGCGTCGATATTGGTTTCCCACATCTCAATATTGGGGTATTCCTTGTGAATTTCCCTAGCCACTCTTACAAAAAGACCGCTGGTCTCACGAAGCACATTTGGTTTTTCCACGACAGTTACATTGCGAAGATTGTTATTCTTTGCATACTCGAATGCTGCTCTAATGATTCTCTCTGCCCCTTTCCTGCTTATTATTCTCAGCGAGATAGCCTTATCCATGCCTATGAATTTTTTGTAGCGGGGGTTTTCCTTAAAAACTTCATCAATTTCTTTGGACACTGGATAGTATTCAACTCCGCTGTAAAGTCCCTCTGTGTTCTCCCTGAAAATCGTTATATTAATGTTATCCTTGTAATTGAGAGGGTTCCCGGGATACGCCTTGGCTGGTCTCACATTGGCGTAAAGATCAAACAGTTGTCTGAGTTTCACTATTGGGCTATAATATTCTAACCCCTTTCCCCGCAGTTCTGGTGCAAGTTCTTTCTGGGCTTCATCTTTGGGCTTCGAGGTAATCGCTCCAAATAATGCACAATCTGTCTGATGCATTAACTCCATGGTTCTCTCCGGAAGAGGATTTCCCTCTTTGCGCCAGAATTCCCATCCTATGTCACCGTAGATATACTCTGCGTTCAGAGCAATTTCGTTAAGCACAATCATCGCTGCCTCTATTACTTCGGGGCCAACTCCATCTCCAGGGAGCACAGCTATTTTATAGGTCATTTTATTACCTCCGCTTCCTAATCGCGTTTCAATATTTAATAGATTTCATCCTTCGGAAAATGGTCATAATCCTTTTTTGGGGCAAAAAATATTCTGATTTAATATCAAAAAATATTTATAGTGAGAATAGATAATCCAAGTAATGGATAATAGTGGATGGGAGCGCTATAATGTAGTATTACAC
>WALG01000058.1 GCA_015522955.1 DHVE2 group archaeon | reverse complement strand
TGGAAAAATTTGTTTTACTGTTCTTTTTCCATATGAGATAATTCCTCCAGATTTATCAAAAATTATGGCCCGGGCGTTGGTCGTACCTTCATCCATTGCCATAATGTAAGTATTCATCTCATCACCGTTTTATATTATATCAACATGTCGGCATGGAGTTTAAATATTATTGCTTTTAACCTTCTCTACTATTTTTCTGGCGGTGGGCGTGACTGCAATACCACCACGGCCCGTCTCCCGCAGAGACTCTGGAAGACTCCGCCCCACTCTGCGCATTGCATCCACAACCTCATCAAATGGGATTACACTCCCCACACCACCAAGGGCCATCTCTGCTGCACCGATTGCTATTTGCGTCGCTATTCCATTTCGTTTCACACAGGGAACCTCCACGAATCCACCCACAGGGTCGCATACCAAACCCATCATGGATTTTAAAGTTAGGGCTGCTGCATGTCCGCATTTCTCGGCATCTCCTGAAAAATGGTAGGTGAGGGCACCTGCAGCCATGGCTGCCGCTGCTCCTATCTCAGCCTGACATCCACCCTCTGCACCGGATAAAGTTGCATTACGGGAGATTATCCAGCCTATTCCTCCAGCAACTATAAAATCCACAAGCAGTTCTTTTTGGGATGCGTTCTTTACCTTTTTAAGTGCAAAGAAAACACCGGGAATTACGCCGCATGCACCCGCTGTGGGGCATGCCACGATTCTGCCCATGGCAGCATTGCTCTCAGCCATGGATAATGCAGCAACCATGGCTATATGATTGAATTCTCCAATCATCCTCGGTATATGCTGGCTCATTATATATCCATTGAAGCCTGTCATGCCGGTCAAAGTTCGTTGCTTTTTTCCATACTTGCTCTCAACCTCTTTCATCATTATCTCAAACACCTTTGCTATACTATCTTTCAATTTTTCCTTTGGAACACCGGTCTCCTCCATCTCAGCCCGAAGAATTGCCTCAGGCAGAGATACCTCATTTCTCTCACAGTTCTTTATAAAATCAGAAAATCGCATCTCAATCCCTCCTTACATAATAGCAATCCATAACGCAGGGATTTTCACTTATTTTCTTTCTATCATCTGGCGGTATCTCCTCATCAGTTTCAATGATCACCGTGGCTATTTTTCCAAGAGCATTTGTTCTTCGGAGATATAGATTGGAGATGTTCACAGTCAAATTACGCAAAATTCTCTCCAAGGCACCAGGCACATCCCGAATAACTGTGAGCATGGTGTTGTATTCCCAAGAGATTTCACAAGATACATTGTTTATCATGATAATTCTTATTTCTCCTCCTCCTATGGAAGAGCCCATTATTCGATAAGTTTTACTATTCTTTGCAGCATCTATGAGCACCGTGTTAGGATGCACCTCTCCAAGATCCTCGAAGGTGAATTTATATTTCAATCCACTATTTTTGGCTATAATATATGCCTCTCTAATTCTCTCGTCCCATGGATGCATACCCATAATCCCCGCGAGAAGGGCCTTATCGGTACCATGCCCCTTCCATGTCTCTGCAAATGAGCCATGAAGCACAAAATTCACGCTCTCAGGCATCTCCCCTATAAACTTGTATGCGAATCTTGCTATTCTAAGCGCACCCAGCGTGTGGGAACTGGAGGGCCCCACCATAACAGGTCCTACAACGTCCAAGAGACTCATACCTTCACAATATATCGCCCAATTTAAACTTATCTCTAACAAGTCCGAAAATTGGATGGTAATAAGTCTTGATTACAGATTTCCCATAATATCACGGATTCCCTGAGCAATTACCGGTGCCACCGTTATCTGGCTATGCTGACTTTCAATGGTATCGGTTGCGGCGAAATCATCTACTTTCTTCATATTTTCCATGGCATGACCTATGAATAACCCGTGGGTACACACTGCATATATTTTCCTGGCACCCTGGGAGCGCAGTTGTTCTGCAGCCTTAGCAATTGTTCCCCCTGTGGAGATTATATCGTCCACAATAGCCACGATTTTTCCTGCAATGTCCATGCTCTTTGGCTTAATTACCACTGTATCTCCGCTCAATCTTGTCTTTTCAAGATAGTCAAATTCCACATTCATACTCTCTGCCACAAGTCTGGCACGCTCATATCCACCCTTATCAGGGGATATTACCACACCCACATTCATCTCCTGCAGATATTTGGCTATGACCTTGGTGGCATGAAGATGCATTGCAGGTATATCAAACCATCTCAATATGCTCTCTGCATGGAGGTCTACACCTATAAAAGCATCCGAATAAAGTTGAATATGTCGGGCCATGGCTCTGGCACTTATCGCCTCACCCATCTTAAATATCTTATCCTGACGGGAATAACCAAAATACGGTACTACAGTGATAATTCTCTCAGCACCCCTCTCTCGCAGAGCATCTTGTAAAAGAAAGAGTTCCAATATTCTGTCGTTGGGGTAGGTGGTCTGGATAAGTACCATATCATTATCTATTTCTCCCTCAACCCGTACATAGATTTCTCCGTCGGGGAACTTCTCCACATGAGGCGCAAGAAATTCCACACCCAGAATTTTTGCAACTCTTTTTCCAAGGGACTGTGAGGCTTTCCCGGCAATCACCTTCATAAATCCGTATATTCCACTCACCTAAAATACTTTTTCTTTTCCCATCCTTCACTTTCCTTCACTTCAAATTTTTAAGATTTTTCTTGTTGCTATTAAACTTGCACCAAAAGGCGATAAATTGAGCAAAATTTATATACAATAATCCTTTCCTTTTTCATAGGTGATAACATGAACAAATGGGGAGTTGCTGTGACCATAATAGTAGTGATTGTCATTGTTGCAGCAATTGGTGCGTATTTTGCATTGAATCAGGGGCCTCAGAAAACACAAAAGCCGAAGCAGATTGTCATCGGCGTCACAGATAAGATCTCAGATTTGGATCCCGCAAACTCGTATGATTTCTTTACTTGGGAAATTCATCAGAATACCATGAGTGGTCTAGTAAAGTATAAGATAGGTACCACCGATATAGTACCAGCAATTGCGAAATCATGGGATGTGAATCAGAATGCAAGTGTATGGACATTCCATCTAAGAAAGGATGTCAAATTTGATGACGGAACCCCACTGAAGGCTAGCAATGTTGTATGGAGTATCGAGAGGGTAATAAGAATTAAGGGAGACCCATCTTGGCTTGTAATTGATTTCGTGAAAAAGGTTACCGCAGTAGATGATTACACAGTACAATTTACGCTTAAACATCCAACCGCTTATTTCCTATCTCTTCTGTGTACACCGCCATATTTCCCTGTGAGTCCTAAATACAATCCTGACCAGATAGACCATGACCAGACGGCCGGGGGCGCTGGGCCCTATATGATAACCAAGTGGGTAAGAGACCAAGAGATGGACCTAGAGACAAATCCATATTATTATGGGGAGAAACCAAAAACAAGCAAAATAGTTATAAGGTTCTATCAGACAGCCTCTTCCATGAGGCTTGCTCTTCAGAATGGAGAGATAAATGTTGCGTGGAGAACCTTAACACCAACGGATATCAAGAGTCTCAAAGAAGGGGGTAAGTATTCAGTTATTGGAATTCCAAGTTCCTATATTAGGTACGTTTGTCTTCAAACTCAAGACCCCCCAACAAGCAATAAACTTGTAAGGCAAGCACTTGCAGCCGCTGTGGATAGAAAGAAAATTGCAAGTGTAGTATTCCAAGATACTGTAGAGCCTCTCTACACCATGATTCCAATGGGTATGTGGTCTCATGAGGATGTGTTCAAAGAGAAGTATGGCGCGGGACCAAATCTGGATCTTGCAAAGCAGTTACTGACTCAAGCAGGCTACAGTGAGACAAATAAACTACAAATTCAACTCTGGTACACACCAACCCACTATGGAGACACAGAGGCAGATCTTGCACAGTTACTGGCGGAGCAGTGGGAAGCCACTGGGATGGTTAAGGTTACCATCAAGAGTGCTGAATGGGGTACTTATCTCGATTATGCAAGAAATGCAGAAATGCAGGTTTCATTGTTTGGCTGGTATCCAGATTATCTTGACCCCGATGATTACACTACACCATTCCTTGAATCTCCTGCAAATAACTGGGCTGGCACAAGATATAATAACTCACATATGAACGAGATTCTTCAGGAGGCACAGAGCCTTTCTAACCAGAGCAAGAGAGAACAAATTTACAAAGAGGCTCAGCAGATACTTGCTGAGGATGTACCCTATATTCCACTGATTCAGGGTAAACTGTATGTAGTAACAGATCCTACCATAAAGGGAGTGAATATTGGACCTGACATGGTATTCCATTATGACCTCCTCTACTGGACTTCCTAAATATATTCTTTTTTCCTATTTTGAGGTGGGATAATGCCCTCGAGAGGTTTAGGTAGATATATTGTTATTCGTGCTCTTCTCATAATTC
>WALG01000057.1 GCA_015522955.1 DHVE2 group archaeon | reverse complement strand
TAAAAATAGAGAGTGTTGTGGGAATAGAAAAAAATTGAAGTGTAAACAGAATAATGGAGAAGTTGTATCTTCGAATAATTTTCTTTTTCTAGGGGTATAGAGAAAAGGTAGTTATGATTCTGTATGTTGAAGGCATTAAAGGTATAGTTACTTCCTATGTAGTAGAGCACACCTCCTGCAGCCCTTGCGTTTACTATATTGCCCGGAAGTGATATATTATCCAGAATCTGGGGCACGAATATATCCTGCGGCGGCGCCCTATTATAAAGAGGATTTGAAATGGGGAGATAAGGTACAATCAGCGCGATAATCACATAGAGGAGGATTATTCCCAGGGAGAGTTTGCCCATCCAGGAAAGGGTTTTTCTTCTTCTCATCTTCTCACCCTCGGATCCAGAAAATAGATTAGAATATCAGCCAAGATGGAGCCAGCAATCATCACCATGGCCAAATACACAAGAGATATCTGAACCTCAAAGGGATTGCCCTTCATTGTGCCTGTGAAGAGCAGGTAGCCCATACCCTTTATTTTAAAAATCACCTCTATGAATACCTGTGAGGTTAGAATCCATCCAAAGTTCAGTACAGAGTCCGTTATCATTGGTATAAGAGATGTTCTCCTTACTACCTTTCTTATTTTTCTTTTTTCAAATCCAACTGCACGAAACATGAAAACATAGGGAGCACGATATTCCCTAAGCGCAACGTTCTTTGTGAGAAGATATGGTTTTGCCACTGTGAGTATGCCCAGAATAAGTGCAGGAAATACAAGCCTGAGATATTCCAGCATGTTCTTCATGGGAGTGATGAGAAACAGGTAAAAATCATAGTTCAGGGTACTGAATTGCAGGAATAATAGTCCTGCAACGAATGTAGGTATGGAATAAAGTCCTATGAATACAAGCCCTGCTGGGTCCACCTTGCTCTTTTTCCCCGAATAGGTGGCCAGAAAAGTTGAAACGAAATAGGAAAAAATTGTGGCCAGAGCGAAAATGTAAGTGGACTTTATCATTGCTCCCACAAGTTGATGATAGGTAAATGAAGAATCCCAGTTGAGCGATGTGAGTAATTTACCAGTAAATACGAATTCCCACCATCGGAAGAACTGCACATACCATGGCTTATCCAGCCCATAGATTTTTACCAGTTGAAGCCTTAGAGATATTGGAGCAAAGGATACAACTCTTGCTTCCAGAGCCGGTCCAAGAACCCAGAGAAAGTAAAATATGATGGATAGGGTAATCATAAGGGCGACTATATTTCTTATAAAACTCCCAGCAAGAACATTCACAAGTCTAACTCCCCTTTTCCTCCTCCGATATGATATGAATATAAAGAGACCAAATATCAAGGCTAGGGAGGAATAAACCGCAAAATCCATCCAGAAATACGTATTCTCCCGGAGTTTAATGCTGAAACCATTGGTATATGTTCCTTGAATTGTATGGCCAACTACCTGAGCATCCTTCAAACTTGAAGATACATAACTCCAATTGGATGGTATCTCCAACATCATTTTCCCGCTCCACTGGGGCCTATGGAAGCGAATTATGTGGTAAGCAGAACCATTGAAGTAGAACTCAACAAAGAAATTCAGTTTGGTGGAGAAGGTGGAGTTCACCTTCAGGGGTATCGGTGAAAGATACTCTACGTTAATACTATCCTTTAGGATGTAAGATGGCCTTGAGTCAACTGTGAAATTTTTAAAATACGCGTAATTTTTAATGGAGAGCCAAGTAGGTGAGATTTCCGGAAACATATAGAAAAGGGCAACCTCCATCTCTTTCTGGTCCAGATAGCCGTCATGGTTCAGGTCAAAGATAGGGGATGCAGTGAAATTCAGCAAAATTGAGAGATTCATATGATACCTATCGGTGAGTTTTGCCTTCATATCAAGTTGCCTCGCAGAGACTACTCCAGGAACAATGAGAAGGAGAATGAGCAACAAAGCGACTATCTTCATCCACCGCATCAGAGGTATATAAGAATCTTGATAATTAAATTTTCCAAAGCATTTTATAGGATGCATGCGATTCTCATCCATGCTTGAAATAGGTGCCATAATTCTTCGGGCTTGGGAAAAAGAGGACCTGAAAAAGGTTTATGGGTGGGAGAACGATTTTGATACTATGCTTTATTCCCGCGGCGCACCTCATCAGGTCAGAAGTTACGAGGAGACTCTAGAGCGATATCAGGAGGATATGAAAAACGAGAAGAGAAAGAATTACATGGTGGTTCTCAAGGATACCAATGAACCCATAGGAACCGCAGTTATAAGGCTCAATGACTGGGGAGGAGTGAAGAGGGGAAATATAGGCACTTATCTTGATAAGAGATACTGGAATCGAGGCCTCGGGAAACTTGTTACCCTGGCACTTCTGGAAATAGCATTTCATTTTATGAACTTAGAGAAATGTGAGGCTTGCAGTATAGAGTACAACAAACGTGCTCACAAAGTTCTTGAGTACTGCGGATTCAAAAGATATGGAGTTGAGAGGAAATCCGTGTTTGTTATGGGTAAAAAATGGGACTGGTATTGCTTTGACATTCTTCGCGAGGAGTACCTAAAAATTAGAGAAGAATTGATAGGGAAAATACTCAAGGAGCAGGCAGAGGAATATTTACAAAAAACGAAGATATGATGCAGAAGGACAAAAGGAAGAGAGATTAAGACACATACACAGAGAGAGTATATCGCTGCACTGTGCCGTTCCAGCGATGGATATAGAGCATAATCTCATGCTCTCCACTGGCAAAATTCACCACTGGCTTCTCTCCAAACACATATTGCCCATCCACGTACCACATTATGCTGCATATGCCACTGTAATTCTGCAATAGTCGTAGCAATACATAGTTCTCCCCGCTTATCAGCGTATCCTGCAACTTCGCTTCCGCTATATTCACCTCATCCGCTCTCGCAATTCCTATGCCTTTTCCTATCATATTGTGGTTGAAATAGAATCCATAGAGCGCGAGGAGATATAACCCATCTCCTTTACCATCAAAACTCATCCTTACAAAATCTCCCGGATTTAAGCGAAGATAGTTGCCATCCCTCTCGCTTATATTCTCGTATCCGTAACTCGCATTTTCAAGTTTCACTCTCTTAAGCGTTGCCAATCTGTAATCATGTGCCATTCCTATGAAATCTATGCCATTGCGGTTTTGCATCTCAAATCTTAACTCTATCTTATCTCCCAGCAAGAGATGCAGCAGATCCAGATTCACCACATTGGTATGCAGATTATGCCTGACTTTTATC
>WALG01000056.1 GCA_015522955.1 DHVE2 group archaeon | reverse complement strand
GTATAATCGGGTAATCGCGAGTTCTCTAAGATAATGTCTATTACATCTCTATTCGGTCTGCCCTCTTCGTATAGTTTCACGCAGGGTAGTTGCAAACCTTCCTGATATATCTCCGTGGCATTAGGATTCCAACTTCCAAAGGCCATGCCTCCGACCTCGCTCCAGTGACCTTTGTTTATAACCATTCCTATCAAATCATCCTTGTAAAAAATGGGGAGGGTCAATGTGACATCGTTAAGATGAGTGCCTGATTCATAGGGTACATTACTCACAATTATGTCTCCAGGATGTAAATCATTCTTCCACTTTTGAAGCACTTCTTGAGCCGCAAAGTCCAAAACCCCTGAGAATGCTGGCACACCCGGGGCCTGGGCGATAAGTTTTCCATCACCGTTTGTCATTCCAACCGCAAAGTCCAAGACTTCATAGATAACCGGGCTCTTCGCCGTTCTTGCAAATGCCTGAAACATCTCTTCATTGGCCACTATCAGGCCATTTTTTATTATTTCCAGAGTAAATGGGTCTACCATTTTATAACCCCCTTGTCACAATTATGAGATTTCCATAATTATCTACTTTGAGATTTTGCTCATTCAACACGAGAACTGTGGTAGTTGGGTCCTCCACTATTAATGGTCCATTGAGAGAAGCATCCACAGGCAATTTATCCCTATCATATACGGGGAGCGTTGAAGTTTTTCCATTGAAGAAAATCTCTCTTTCTTCTTTCAAAGCCTCACTTACATCCTCTACGTGGTTTCTCTTATCCCTTATAGTTACTTTCTTTGCCTTCACAACACCCATTACATGGAAATTCACAATTTCCACAGGGCTATCCTTAAGTCTAAAACTGTATTCTCGCTCGTGGTGCTGATGGAATCTTTCGATTATATCCTCTAAGTTACTTTCTCCAATTTCGGAGGGGAGTGGCACTTTCACTGTATGCTCTTGGCCCTTGTAACGCATATCTGCATATCTTGTGATTATTACATTCTCCTCAATACCCTCATCCCGGTAGATCTGAATGAGTTTTTCTTCTAAAGAGTCATAGGTGTTGTTTATTTTGCTAACAGCGCCTTCTTTATCCAATCTTACAATTTCTGTAGTTATAACATCGTGTCTTATATCTGATAGAAGCATACCCCAAGCGGAGAATACTCCAGGATGTATTGCAGGGATTATTATTTTCTTTATCTCCAGATCCTGGGCTATGAAAGGTGCAAACATGGGTCCTGAACCTCCATGGGCAATAAGCACAAAATCACGGGGATCATAGCCTTTCTGCACCGATATTATGCGAATTGCATTTGCAGCGTTTTCATTGGCTATTTTGATAATTCCTTCGGCTGCCTCATGTACATCTATTCCATAGTAACTGGCTATTTTCTCTAAAATTACCTTTTTCGCTAAGTTTCTGTATATTTTCATCTCTCCACCAAGTAGATAGTTGGGATTTATGAGCCCATTAACTACATATGCATCTGTAACCGTTGGCTCATTACCACCTTTTCCATAACAAGCAGGTCCTGGATCAGCACCCATGGCCTTAGGTCCGACTTTGAGGTTTCCGATATCATCAATCCAGGCTATGCTTGTACCTCCGTTACCTACCTCTTCAATGTCCACCACAGGAACCTTCACAGGGTACCCAGGATTGAACTTATCACGATTAACATAGTACTCACTGTGAACCTTAGGAATTAAATTTTCCACGAGACTGGCTTTTGTGGTTGTGCTACCGCCATCCAGTGCTATTATATTATTTTCTCCAATAATCTCTCCCAGGGCAATGGCACCAATTACTCCGGCGACGGGCCCAGATTCTATCGAAAATATGGGATACTCTTTAACGAATTGGAAAGGTGCCATACCACCATTGGAGAGCATGGCAAAAAATGAACCTCCAAACCCAAGTTTTTTTATTTCATCTTCTAGAATTGTAAGATATCTGTGCATCTTCGGTTTCACGAAGGCATTAAGAACTGCTGTGTTAGTTCTCTCATATTCACCCCACTCCCGGGTTATTTCATGGCCAAGAGTGATGGGAACCTTTCCCTCTGTAAATCTCTTAACCATTTCTCCTGCTTTAATCTCATGCTCCGGATTGGCATAGGAGTTGATGAAACTAATGCATATGGATTCCACACTATCTTTTTTGAATTTTTCTACTATGCTACGAAGTTCTTCCTCTTTTAGAGGTTTAAGAATCTTGCCACCACTACTAATTCTTTCGTTAACCTCGAGTCTTAGATATCTAGATACAAAGGGCTCAGGTTTGCGATATCTAAAATTGTACATATCTCGCCTGTTTGCTCTCTGCAGTTCTATACTATCTCTATATCCCCAAGTGGTGATAAGACCCACCTTTGCTCCAGTGCGTGTAACAATAGAATTGATCACTAAAGTTTGACCATGGATAAGTGATTCAGCCTTACTCAAATCCAAAGCACTCTTTTTCACAGTTTCTATGACTCCAATGGAAGGATCTTTGGGCGTTGTCTCACCCTTAACCCATTTGGTATCTCCAGTCTCAGAATCAATTGCATAGAGGTCTGTAAATGCGCCACCAATGTCCACACCAATTCTCCAACCCATTTTTATTACCTCCGAGTTTAATGATTTATATCGCAACCGTTATCGTTGTTGAACTATTTAAACATTGTGTGAAAAAATTTTATAG
>WALG01000055.1 GCA_015522955.1 DHVE2 group archaeon | reverse complement strand
GTCCCTGATGTAATACATTATGCAGATGCTGATTCCCCCGTTTTAGGCTGCGTATCTACCGGTATCAACGGATTGTCCTCTTCATCCCATATCTGATAGCTCACCGGTCTTGCCTCTGGCTCTCCCTTCAATTCGTATTTTGCCACAATGAAGAGCTCTCCGTATTTTTCTATCAGGTTCTTCTGTCTCTCTGTTATTTTTGTTTCTGTAAGCACTCCATTACTCCACAGAATTTCCAATGTGTATTTTCTTCTTTTCATATCTCTCCCTCCAGCCACATTAAAAATTCTTTCACAGTGGGCTTTTTTCTGTAATCCATATACCACGAATCCAAGAATTCTACTGCTATTTCTTCCGCTCTCTCTGGATGGAAACCGCACCGAACCAAAAACGCTACTATTTGTTCAAATCCCGGCCGGGGCGCTAGAAACGGTTCAGGATTTCCTCGGTTCGCTACTCCTCGATTTCCAAAATCCGCTGCTTCACTCACTCTCTCACCTCCTCTTTTTTTGAAAATGCCCGATTTGCCCCCAAACTCGGTTGGGATGCGCTACTTTCAATTTTCTCAAAACTCGCTATTTTACTCATTTTCCCACCTCCATCTCTTCAAAATTTTTGGCGGGATTCGCTACTTTTGTTACCCTATCCTCATTCCATTTCCCGAAGAAAGTATCCTTGTTTTTTATCTCCTCCACAGATTTGGAAACTTCTAATCTCGAAAGATATATCTGCGTGGTTTTCAGAGAGGAATGCCCAAGATAACGCCTTATTGTCTCCAAATTCACCCCTTCCTCCAAGAACTTAATTGCTCTCCAATGCCTAGCAAGATGAGCGTGGAACCATGGTATTCCCGCTCTCTCCGCCGCAACCTTCACAATCTTTCTGAAATATGCGTGGGATATTCTCCCGCTCGGCGTGGTGAAAATTGCATTGGGGTCTGTCTTTGGCTGTATCTTCCTCCACTCAAAGAGCATTTTTATGACTTTGGGAGGAACGGGAACTTTCCTTGGCTTTCTACCTTTCCCCATTCTCACGTGGAGCATCCACACCCCTTGGACATTATCGTAGTAAATGTCCTTCCAGTCAAGGTTAATGACTTCATTCACCCTCAATCCCGTGGAAAATAAAAGATGCAAAATCGTTCTATTGCGGAGGTCTATGCCGTAATGCCCCTTCCTTCAGAATCGATTTTTTCTCGTCCATCCCAAATTTCACGCTTTGGGGATGAATTTTTGTGAGCAGTGTTGTGCCCGCATATCCTTTTCTCTTTGCTGGATTCCAGTATTTCTCGTATGTGGGATAAAATCTCATCTCAATTAGAACCTCATCCTCTTTTGCCTTTATCTCCTGAAAAGCCAGAATGTCTTGGCTTGTATTTCTCCAAGAAATCTAAGAAAACATTGCGATTTTCTGCTTTCCTTGGAGAATTCCTGATTTGTTTACCTTGATGTAGAGCAAAATCGCAAAGAGGAGTAAAACGCCTCTCCTCCTAATCTCCCTCTTGAATATTTCCTGTCCCCATACATCGTGGTGTTTACTCCTATGACCTTGTTTCCAAAAAGCCGATAGTGGTAAAACCTTTCAATTGTTTAGTTGGATGTCAAACATGTGCAAATCTTTACCCTGTAGATGCCATGGAATTTCCCTCCGCCGAGGTATCTAGGGAAGCATCTATGAAAAATAAAATATTCACGATGGTGAAAAAGATGCTAGAGAAGAAGTTTGCGCAGCAGATGTTGGAGACTGCAAAGCAATATCAGGCACAGATGGCAAAGCACGAGAGTGAGATCAAGAAAATAGAAAAAGGTTAGATTTGGATTGCCACTTCAAATCCCTCGCTTGTTGCAGAATATATATTGCGAACGCCCTTTGCGTCTCCGATGATATAAGTTGGGATATTTTCAATTTGGAAGGGCACAAATGATCTGGATCCAAATGCGGCAATCAAAGCATCAGTTTCTACAATCATCTGCGTCCCTTCTTGCTCAACAACGATCTCTCCAGAGCGAGATATATCAACAATCTCTGCGGAAGTCATTATCTTAACATCTTTTTCTTCAAGTTCATTGATCAAATGTTTTCTGGTTAGGGTTTCCACTTTAAAGGCTATTTCTGGAGCCCTACCGATTAGTATTACCTCGTTGTTTTCTGCCAAAAAGTTTGCAGTTTCGCACCCAACTAACCCTCCACCGCCCACGGCTAATTTCTTTCCATTAAACTTTACCTCGCCTCTCAACACATCATCATATAAATACACGAAATTATGCATGGGCGGACATGGAATGAATGGCCTTGCTCCGGTGGCAATAATTACAACATCAGGATCCAACGCTAAAACATCCTGCTTTAAAGCACGCTTGTGGTGCATCTCTAAATTATCATACTTTGCAAGTTCATTCTTGTAATACTCTATTAACCATCCTAACTTCTTCTTGCCTGGTGGTACCTTTGCAATGTTAAGAGTACCGCCAAATTCATCGTAAAATAAATGTACATTGTGCCCTCTAATTGAAGAAACACGAGCAGCCTCCAATCCTGCTGGACCACCTCCTACAATAACCACTGTTCTTTTCTCCATTGCTGGTTCAATATCTATTTCCCTTCCAACCTGTGGATTTGCACCACATCTTATTCTTGTATCCTCATCATGCCTCGCTTTGATGCACTCGCTACAACCTATGCATCTTCTTATCTCATTTACACGTCCTTCTCTCACCTTAATTGGCCAGTACGGGTCTGCTATTAGTGTTCTTCCCAAGACAACCATGTCTGCTTTATGTCTTAGAATATCCACCGCTATATCAGGTTCTCTTATCATACCCACTGCAGCCACTGGCACCTTTAAAGGTCTGATTTTCTCAGCGAGATATGATCTCCATCCCTGCTCAAAAGAGATGGACTCCAATCGATATTCCTTCGGTCCAAGACCGATATCTGCTTGAATCATATCGTAGTGTTCTTGGAGAATGTGGGCAATCTTTTTTCCTTCTTCTAAGGTTATACCTCCCTCTTTAAAATCATCTACTGCGAGGCGAATGGTCACTGGAAAATCCCTTCCACATCTTTTCTCTATTTCCTTTCTAATTGCTATTGCAAATTCCACAGGATTTCCCCATTTATCTTCTCTGTTATTTGTCAACGGCGACAGGAACTGGTTCACTATTAATCCATGAGCTCCTTGTACTTCTACCATATCAAAACCAGCTTTGCAAGCTATTTCAGCGGCAGTACCGTATTTCTCTATGATTTCTTTTATTTTCTCTTCACTGAGAAAACCCACGCCCTTCTTTTTCCAGCCTTCGTGGGTTAGTTCAACAGATAATTTTGATTCATATCCTTTCAACCGTCCTGCAAATTTTTTCCAATCATCATAAAATTCCCAAGAATCTATGCGTGGCTCGTATGCACCATGCTTACCTTCAGGGAAAGATACACATGAATTTTCAATAATTAACAGTCCAACTCCACCCTTGGCACGTGTTTTGTAATGACGTAAGAACAACTCACTTAAATGTCCATCTTCCTTGCCAAAATTAGTTGAAATTGGTGGAAATATCATTCTGTTTGCAACAGTTATCTTTCCTATTTTAATCGGCTCGAACAGCTCATCGTACATACTTTCGGCATGCCTAAAAGATATTTCAAATTATGGGCAAGTTGTAACCCTGAAGAAAAATAAAATAGTAGAGATAAATAAAGGATGAGCAGGGAATTTGACCTTTGCAAGATAGTAAAGATAGGATTGGGAGCGCTAAAGAGAGCAAGAATTCCTTTATACTGGAGCAAATATTCAAGAGGAAACACCAGCGGGTTCCCATACCTCCTGCAACCTGGGGACATGCTAGTATATTATGCGGATAAAACCTACGATACTTTACGCAACATACGATTTGTATTAGAGCAAGGAGGCACGCCATAGAAGATTACTGGAAAAGAGCAAATCTGCAAAGTGGAAAAAGAAGTATTCGTATAGAAATGTGGTTGAATCTGTATTTCAAGGAATTTAACTCACCCTTTCGAAGAAAGCTTTAAAATATAGGAATTTGATGAGTAAATATGGGTACTGATATAGAGGTTCTGGACGCAAAGGAGATGTTAATGCATAGGGTAAGGTAAGGATTACGATGCAATACTCTCCGCAGTCAAGGAGCAGGATAAACTTAGGAGAGAGGTCAGGGGAGAGAGAAGCACCGACGTAATTAAAAGTGAAG
>WALG01000054.1 GCA_015522955.1 DHVE2 group archaeon | reverse complement strand
GTAACGGATCTTATGAAATTATCTTATCGTTTTATCTTAAAATGATAAGGTGAAAATTTTAACCCTTTTTGTAGATATTTCGCCTATGCCCTACATCAACAACTAAGATTATGAGTTTTCCCTTATCTATGAGCATAAGAATACGATAATCTCCTACTCTTAACCTATACTCTTTTCTCCCTGTGAGTTTCTTTACATATTTGAAAGGTGAAAATCTCACCCTCTCCAATACTGTAATGATTCTTTTTTTCGTTTTCATGTCTAATTTCTTGAGTTTCTTTAATGCGGTTTCGGTATATTCTAATTCATAAATCACAATCCCAGCTCCTTCTTAACTTCCTCGTGGGTGTAAATTCTCCCTTCCTCTATGTCCCTGTATGCTTTCTCTAATTCCTTTTTTGTTTCCTCTGACAATTCCATGTTAGCTTCCAACAAATCCCATATCACGTTTTCGTAACTTTCCCGGGGATAAAGTTTAAGTTTCTCTAACTCCCGCTTCAGTTCCTCGCTTACCTGTATTGTAGTAGCCATAGTTATCTATAGATAATCAGTATATGAGAGCTTCGCTATGAATAGTCGGAAAGATTTAAGATCTCAAAATTATTATCTACAAGTGGGAGATAATGATGAAAGAGATATCCCAGAATCTATATAACTTAAAAGATAATGCTTTAAAAACGACAAATTATTTTCTAGTTTCTGTTTCCAATCGACAAAACCTTGAACTGTGCATGAAATATGGATCGGCGGGATTTACAGACAGTATAAACGGTCTCTGGACTTTTCTGGATATATCCGTTGGGGATTATATCTCGTTTCTTTATGGTGCCAGAGTTAAGAATCTTTACAGAGTGGTTAAGAAGGTTGCTTATAAAAATTACAAGTCACTGCCACCATGGCCGCCTGTAACATTTAAGATGTCCGGGAATACCTATTATTTTCCCTTTCGGCTCTATCTCAAACCTGAAAGGATATTAGATGAGCCCATGATACGCGCAGAATTTGCATATGTCGCCGAGAATCTGCTCTTAAGAGGTGGCTACAGAAAAACACATTTTCAGGCGGATAGCATAACCTTTCATAACGTTTCCAATATGGGGGAGAGATTTGAGGGTTCTTTGGAAGATATTGAGTTTAACCAGGACACTTTCATTCCTAAAATAGTATTCAAAAGAGAGTTGCAGAGAGTCCCAGAATTCTTCTATTTCCGTGAACTTATTCTTCAATCTCTGCTGCGCAAAAAATTGGGAACCTATGGATTTTTAAACCATGTTATTGAATATTTTGATATGGAAAATACCCCGGAGGATTTCGAGGTTCTTGGAGAGAAGGCGCTGCCTGAGGGATATGTAGATATTTTCATAAAACTGCGCCATCCCATAGCCGCAAATAAGTATATCTTAGTGGAAGTTAAGACCAACAAGGCCCAGCGGAGAGATTTCGAGCAGTTACAAGGATATATCTCGGAGTTTGGAAGAGAAGCAGCGGGCGGAATTTTAATTGCACGAGATTTCCCTAAAAGATTTTCCTTCCCTGAGAGAATTTTGCCGGTAAGATACCACTTCAAATCTCTCAATAAAGAGAGAGCATATACATATGAGAATTTACTTCAAAACCTCAGCCTTGAGATTATGTAGGGACTCGCACATAACTCCCAAAAACATAGTTACCATCACCCAATATATGAATGTATTCCATTTGATAGGGGTAGAAGAGTATATCAATATATCCAGTAACCCCCATTGAAGATAGCGCTTTTGCTGCCATTTCTAAATAACCCAAATCTCCCTCATCAAGAAGAAGATAATTTGGTTCAATTTCCAATTTTTCTTCTTCTCCATGGATATATTCCTCCACTGTAAATTTTTCATTTTTCAGAGATTCGTTGAGAACTTTTACTGTCTTCTCCAGCATGCCTCTTTCCTGGGTATCGATTTTAAACCAGATATCATACTTGGCACCCATTTTGCCCGCCCTCAGTTACCCCGAGATCAGATCAGGTTTACCCTATAAAAACATTCTCACAGAGCAAAAGCGAAAACTTTATCTTTTGCATTTACATACAATCGATTATGAAACTCAAACTTGAAGATCTTTACAGGTTGAGACTCGTCGGGGACCCTCAGATTTCTCCCAAGGGTACTGTGGCTTTTGTTGTTGGACGTATGAATAAAAAGAAGAATGACTATCTAACTTCTATATACATCTATGAGGGAAAGGTTAGAAAATTCACCTCGGGAAACAAGGACTCTTCCCCTCGCTTCACCACCGATTCCCGTGGCATGGTGTACCTGAGAAAGAAAGATAAGAAGGTGGAAATAAGATATCTTCCATTGGATGGGGGAGAGTCACGATTGATCGCAGAGGGGGAGAAGATTTCAGACTTGCAGATTGATGATAATTACGTGTATTTTCTTGCTCCTGAAATTAAAAAGGAGAAAGACGATGTTATGCGGGTGGAGAGTATACCCTTCTATTTCAACGGCAAGGGGTATATTTACAATGCACGTATGCACCTTCACCGCGTTCCTATCAAGGGTGGAAAAGTTGAGAAGATTACCTCTGGAGACTTTGAGGTTACAACTTACCACGTGCGCAATGGCAGAGTAGTTTATGCATCCACATTCGACGAAACACGGCCGTTTCTTCAAAAATTATATCAGTGGAAGGATGGAAAATCCATTCTTCTTCTGCAGGAGGCTTTCAATATACAGAGCATTACCATCTCGCCTGATGAGAGGAGAGTCGCCCTTTTCCTTAAAACCATGAAGAACAGTTTCGCGGAGCATTCAAAACTATATTTCTTAGATTTGGCGGAGGGAAAACTGGAGAAGGGTTGCCCATCTTTCCCACTCTCTCTAGGAAACTCGCTAAATTCAGATGTTCGCATATCTTCGGGTCGCATGGTGAAATGGCTCTCCAGCAATTCCCTGCTTTTTGTGGTCACCGAAGGCGGTACCGCTCCAGTTTATCTTTACAGGGATGGAGAGTGTACCAAGTATCTGGGTGGAGAAAGAAGTATAGAGGGTATTGATTACAGCAATGATACTTTGGTTTTTGCTGTTCAGAGCGCTGCACAACCTGTAGAGATATACTTATTGAAAAACGGGAGAGAGAAACAGGTTACAAACTTCAACCGATTTCTCAAAAACAGGGAGATGCAAGAGGTAGAGCATTTCAGATTCACAGCATCAGATAGTACCCCCATCGATGGCTGGCTCTTGCCGGGGGAGGGAGATAAATGGCCGGCAGTGCTGGAGATTCATGGCGGACCAAAAACAGCCTATGGCCATGCCTTTATGTTCGAATTTCACTATCTCAATTCACTGGGCTTTGCAGTAATTTTTATGAATCCCAGAGGGAGTGCTGGCTACAGTGAGGACTTTGCCACTCAAATTCGTGGGCACTATGGAGAACGGGATTATCTAGATCTCATGGAAGGTGTGGACTACGTGCTTAAGAATTATCCCCTCGACGAGCATAATCTATTTGTCACCGGTGGCTCATACGGCGGTTTTATGACCAACTGGGTTGTTGGCCATACCTCAAGATTTAGAGCAGCGGCAACCCAGAGGAGCATAAGTAACCAGATTTCATTCTGGGGAACGAGCGACATAGGCCCCTGGTTTAATGAGGACCAGATTGGTCTGGGTAAGGATCTGTGGGATGCCTTCGAAGATTACTGGAGACAGTCCCCTCTTAAATATGCCAAAGAAATAAATACCCCACTTTTAATAATTCACAGCCTCGAAGATTATAGGTGCCCGGTGGAGCAGGCATATCAATTATTCTACGCTCTGAGAATGCAGAAAAAGGAGGCACGTATGGTTCTATTTCCGGGAGAGAACCATGACCTGTCCAGAAACGGAAAGCCTCTGCATCGAGCCACGCGGTTAAATGAGATTGCGCAGTGGTTCCTTAAGCACAAGAAATAGACTTGCATCTCTTCATAAAAGTTTTATAGACGAGGGTGATTCTTATTGTGATGCAAACCAGTTTACTATCCTTTGGGGACTCCCTGGAAAAAATTGAGGAGGAAATCAGAAATTGTGCCCGTTGCCCCCTTCACAAAAGCAGAAAAAATGCGGTGCCCGGAGAGGGAGAGCATAAAAAGAAAATCATGTTTGTTGGAGAGGCCCCTGGGAGGCAGGAAGACTTGCAGGGCCGTCCCTTTGTTGGCTCTGCCGGAAAATTCCTCGATGAACTTCTGGCCTCCATTGGTCTTTCAAGAAAAGATGTTTATATAACCAATATCGTAAAATGTAGACCCCCCGGAAATAGGGACCCCACTGACGAGGAGATAAAACTCTGCTCTCCATATCTGGACAGACAGATTGCGCTCCTTAAACCGCGCATAATTTGCCCTCTCGGAAGATTCTCTGCAAAATACATACTGGAGAAATACGGTTTTCCCATGGATTCCATAAGCAGGATGCACGGAAAAGTGTTCAGGACAGAGAATATTGTTATTATACCGTTCTATCACCCCGCCGCCGCATTGTACCATCAGGAGTTAAAATCTAAACTTAGGGAGGGTTT
>WALG01000053.1 GCA_015522955.1 DHVE2 group archaeon | reverse complement strand
GTATAATATACATACTTTATTGATTTAAATAAACCTTGAAATTGAAATCCTGAACTAAAAGCACTTTTTCTTTGAGATAAAATACCTTTTCTAAAGGGGCTTAAGCGGGCCCGCCGGGATTCGAACCCGGGTCAGGGGCTTTCTGCAAAGCCCCTAATCCCTGATTTGGGGGTAAAGCACCTTTTCTAAAGGGGCTTTTCCGGAGGCCCCGGTGATATCCAGGCTACACCACGGGCCCTTACTTTTTCTTGAATTCCGTGTAACCACATTTGCCGCAGGAATAGCGATCCTCATGCTCTGCCATAAAAACTCCAGGACCGCACTTAGGACAGAAGCGGCGTTTACGCACGAGTTTTCCATCTTTTATCTCGTAAAGTTCTCTTTTTTCCATTCTTATTCCTCCTCTTTTTTCTCTATGAGTTTATTTCTCAGGAGAATATACTCTGGTTCCGTCTTCAGGGCATGCTCGGTTGTCTCGTAGATTTTTGCAAATCCCTGAGTTACAGTGGCCCCAAAGGTAGGATGCAAACTGTCCAATATCACTCTATTTTTTTCAGCATTGAGATTCGCGGCTAGCAAATTACGAACATCCTCTCGAGTTGGAGTTTTATCTTTAGGATGAACTACCTCGAATTTCACCTCTACACGGTGCAGGAGCGGATTTTCTCGTTTTTCAGTGATTTTTAATTCCATTATCACACCTCCATTTTCTGGATTATCTCCCTAACTTTTTTCTTATCATCCTTGGTTACCGTAATCAGCACTACACCCATATTGGGCATCCCATATATAACAGTAGCGCCTATGGGCACAAAATGCACCGCAGGTATAACAGCAAGGTCCTCCTCACCTTTAACCACTATTTTTACACTTTTTCTAGAACTTATTGCCTGTCTAACAGCATTCCACAATGCTGGAGTGATTGTACCTGGGGGATTTTCCACCTCTATAACCTCTTCACCAAAATTTTCAATGACTGCGCTACGATATGCTCCTCTCTTTGTTTTATAGTCTACAATGGCTACATGGGGGCTCTTCCCCATTTTTAGAAGTGTCTCTGTGACAATGTCCCCAACGGTAACAATCTTTCCTTGGAGATTTTTAAGTTCCTTAAGAGTTACTAGTTTTCCATAAACTCTTTGTAGTTTCTTCCTTGTCTCCTCTTTGAGTTTAAGAGGTTTATCTAACTCTAAGGGCAAATTCTCCATTATCCGCACCCATCTCCTGAGCAATTCTCGATTTATCCTTATTCAGGATGAACACGTATCCCTGCCATTGGTCTGTGGTTTCTCCACCGCATATGGGACACCGCTCTTCGGTTGTTATGGCTCTACAATTTCTGCAAGCACGTAGTTCTGTCATTTTTCCGCCTCCTTATTATCGCCCTTCGCAAGGGCTTCTATCCATTCCATCTTACCAAGCCCTGACTGTCTCATGGTGAGTCCGATCTTGCTCTGTCTTGGATTTGCATCGTTTATGCTCAGGGCAACTATTCTTGCCATAACTTTATCATGGATTTTCAAACTTCTCTTTGTTTCTTTCCCAATGAACCTCTTATTCTCGATATCTACATCTATGACATCGTCCATTATCTGGCTTATATGAAGCAAACCGTCTATGGGACCAAATCTTATGAATGCTCCAAACTTAAGGGCATCTACCACATCACCCACAATAACCTCCTGCATCTCAGGATGGAAAGCAAGGGCCTTAAAACGAACTTTCTGATATACGGCGCCATCCCCGGGTACGATTATCCCCTCACCAATTTTTTCGAGAGATAAAAGCAATACAATTATGTACTTTCTCTCTGCAGGGTCTTTCACCATTTCCTTGGAAAAAGAGTACACGTTTCCCTCTATTTTCTCTCTTGCTATGTTATTAATTACCTCATCTATATCATCCCCGAGCATGGAGGGTGGTATCCGTATCACATCTTCCTGCTCAACAATCAAATACATGCTTGGGCGAAAGTTTAAGGGGTTTATAAATTTTCCTATTAGTTATCTCCTGAAGATAAGTGCGGAGGTAGAGCAACAATCCTGTGAATTGAGAGGTTTCAGAGTACCTGGAAGAAAAGGGTAGATAAAGGTAAGTCCCTATGATAACTGGCTATCCAAACCTGTTGTTCAGTATTATTTTTTACATTTATGTCTGTGATAGATTATTAGTTAAATAGCAGAATAAAAATATTTGACTGTTAAGGCAATATTGATAACCGTCCTGCTGCTTAATGCAAACACAGAATCAGTAAGGAATCTACATACAGACTACTGAAG
>WALG01000052.1 GCA_015522955.1 DHVE2 group archaeon | reverse complement strand
GTCTCTAAGCGTGGGTCTAATACTCCGGGCCAGTTTAAGTTCTTCGAGGTCTATCTCCACCGTGGCAATATTCTCTTCAAAATATGGGGCCTTGTGGAGAAGGGTTCCACGGGGAGAATAAACCATGGAGCCACCCCAGAACTCCAAGGTACGCTGCAATCCAGCCCAGTTAACATATACAAAGAATACGGTGTTTTCAATGGCACGTGCTGGTATCACTGTCTCAAATAATTGCCTTGATGTAATGGGACTCGCAGAGATGTTGACTATTATGTCTGCGCCCTGAAGAGTTTGGAGTTTTGCTATTTCAGGGAAAAATGCATCATAGCATATTTGCACTCCAATATTGGCCTTATCCGTTTCCAGGGAAAAAACGTCCCTGCCGGCATGGAAATAAAGTTTCTCTTCAAAGGGTCCAAAATTGGGAAGATATATTTTTCGGGCCACATGAATTTCTCCATTGTAAATTACAGCCGCCGAATTATAGAGGTACCTATCCCTCTCTGGAAATCCAAATATAAGAATTTTTCCATGAGCGCTCTCTGCAATCTCCCTGAGTATTGGGGAATTTGCATCTAAGGCACGTTCCATTATTTTATCCCGGATAAGATATCCTGTGAGATAGAGTTCCGGAAATACATAGATATCCGCAGGCTCACTATTCACTATCCTCAATAATCTCTTTTTATTTTCCTCCACGTCAAACAGCGGTGAGAGTTGGGCAAGGAGTATCTTCATTTTTTATCCCCCCAGAACCTTGCGGGCAAATTTTTCCTTATCCACCACGTATCTCCAGTGCTTACCCTCACCAACTTTTCCCGAGGAATCATGGGCAATAACCTCAAATTCCAGAAGATTTCCATCTTTTTTTATCAATTTTGCTCTACAGGTAACAGTGTCACCTTTAGGTGTGGCCTTAAGATGCTTTATGCATATTCCAGTACCAACGGTGGTATGCATCTCATCCATATAGGGCTCTACTGCTCGATAGGCAGCAGTTTCCATGCATAGAACCAGCGAGGGTGTTGAAAAAACATGGATGTCAAGGCCTATTCCTTTAGCCACATATTCATCGGTGACCTTGACTTTGTGAGTGTATTCCACATTTTCGGGAATTTCCATACTGGGGAATATGCCATACACTATTAAAAACCTATCATTTGTGTCTTAGTGCAAAAATATAAATACCTGGAGATTTTTAAACATCTGGGGAATTTTATGGTGTGGATTAAAGTTATTGAAGAGAGAGATGCCCGGGGAGAACTCAAAGAGATATACGGTGAGATTATAAGGAGCCGTGGTAAGGTAGCCAATATACTCAAATCACACAGTTTAAATCCAGCGGCGTTGAAAGCACATCTTGACCTTTACATGGCACTTATGTTCGGAGATTCTCCATTAAAGAGAGAAGAGAGAGAAATGATTGCAATATGCGTATCCTCCGCAAACAACTGTAATTACTGCAGGACACATCATGGTGATGCACTAAACACATACTGGAAAGATGAAGAGAAAATAGAGAGATTTAAAAGCAACTGGAGGGATGTGGTGAGCAATCCGCGGCATCATGCTATGCTGGAATATGCTGAAAAACTTACAAGAAACCCGGATAAAGTGACCAGAGAGGATGTGGATTCGTTGAGAAAATATTTTACAGACAGGGAGATTCTGGACATTGCGTTAATAACTGCATACTTCAACTTCGTTAACCGCATTGCTCTTGGACTTGGCGTAGAGGTCACAGAAGAAGAACTCAGGGGATATAACTACTGAATTTCAGAACGCTAAAACTTTACCTACAAGCATATCAGTTAGGTATCCCACGGTGATGCCTATCCAGAGAAGTAGCGAGAAATGTAGATAAATGCTATGTCGATGCGAGCCACTAACGATTTTTATCATCATGGATGATACCAGCGCATGGATTACGATAAGCATGAGAAATATCACATTTGCCGTCTGAAGCGGGAATTTGGCAGAGAGAAGAGGTATTTTGATGTACTGCTGGAGATTCACAGGATAGTACTTTATCATATTGGCCATCATCTTCATAAGGTCAAAGGTAGTATAGAGTGTGAAGGCCATACCCACCATCAGGCCATAGAGTATGCCAGTAAGATTCGTTGCCGACTGGTATCTCTTCTTTCGCAATCCTATAACACGAATGTAACTCTCGCTTATGATTTTTGAAACTTTTCTAGGATTTGCACCCATGTCGAGTCCGGTGACAAACATATCTGTGAATTTTGATATAAGATTACTTCCTGTCTCACCGGCAAAAAATCTCCAGGCCTTCTTCTTGTTTATTCTTGTGAGCAGTCTCTTGTATAGAGTGTCTATATATTTGGTCAATTTTCCAAAATCATGCTTTCTCAGACGCTCCATGGCGGTAACGTCACTTCCCTTTGCCTCCACATAACTACCAACAGCACGGATAAACGCGTCATAGTTTTCATCGCAGTTTATCAGATCGCTCTC
>WALG01000051.1 GCA_015522955.1 DHVE2 group archaeon | reverse complement strand
CTATATAAATATTTTGAAAGATTATGTAAAAATAGAGATGTAACTCTGCACGAAAGATTAAAATGGCATGGCGACATACCTCATTGAACACATGTTCAAGGTGATGCTCATGAGAATAGGAGTAATAGGGTGTGGCAACATTGCCCATGAACTCTCGAAGAAATTCAAAATCTCGGCGGTTTACGATATATGCCCCGAGAGATGCAATGATATAGATGCATTTCTCTGCGAGGATATAGGTTCGCTTATCACTCATTCAGATATTATTATCGAGGCTGCATCTCCGCAGGCCGTTAAGGACTATGCTCTTAGAATTATTGACTCTGGAAGAGACCTGGTGATTATGAGCATTGGAGGACTCGTGGAGCAAGATTTTAGAGAACGATTATTTACTCTCGCAAAGGAGAAAGGCACATATATATACCTTCCTTCAGGAGCCATTGGAGGCATTGACCTTATAAAGACTGCAAAAATTGCGGGTCTGCATTGTGTAACTCTACGCAGTACAAAAAATGCAAAAACTCTCGGATATAATGTTAAGGAAAAAACTCTGATTTTCAAGGGTAAAGCGAGCCAGGCAATTGAGAAATTTCCCAAGAGTGTGAACGTATCGGTGCTTCTATCTATAGTGAGCGGCATGGATATCGATGTGGAAGTTTACGCAGACCCGGATATAAAAGAGAATATGCATGATATTGTTGTGGAGGGCGAATTCGGCAAAGCGGAGTTCAAAATCATAAATAGGGCCTCTCCTGCAAATCCAAGGACAAGTTATCTTGCCGTTCTATCCCCTTTATATCTGTTAGAAAATTTAGAGGATGTAGTTAAAATTGGAGTGTGATATATATGAATTTGCAGAAGGATATTGAGAGGTTAAAAAAGGAAAAAAATGCTGTAATCTTGGCCCACAATTACCAGAGAGCCGAGGTACAGGAAATTGCCGATTTTGTAGGTGATTCTCTGGAACTGGCCAGAAAGGCTACAAAGATATCAGCGCAAATCATAGTTTTTGCAGGTGTGGACTTCATGGCCGAAACAGCGAAGATTTTGAACCCTGAGAAAAAGGTTCTCATCCCATCCAAGATTGCAAGTTGCGAAATGGCAAGGTTTCTGAGTCCCGAGATGATTGATGAGTATCGCAGAAAATATCCCGGAGCAAAGGTGGTTCTCTATGTGAATTCCACTGCAGCATGCAAGGCAAAGGCGGATATCACCTGTACATCCGCCAACGCTGTCAGGGTGGTAAACTCACTGGATGCCGATACCATATTATTTGGCCCAGATGCAAATTTAGCCAGTTATGTTGCAAGGCATACAGAGAAGCGGATAATTCCCCTACCGCCCAATGGACACTGCTATGTTCATACAAATCTCAATGTGGAGAATGTGCGCCGTGACGGCTTGCTTCTTGTACATCCTGAGTGCCCGCCTGAGTTACAGGATATTGCAGATGCTATTGCAAGCACAGGAGGCATGGTTAAATTCGTTGCAAACAGTGATGCGAAGAGATTCATCGTAGCAACAGAACGTGATATGGTTTCCCGCCTGCGCCATGATTTTCCAGATCGAGAGTTTGTACCTGCCTGGGAAAATGCCATTTGCCTGGGCATGAAGCAAATCACTCTGGAAAGGATATACCGCAGTTTGAAGGATGAAGTTTACGAGGTAACTGTGCCTGAAGATATAGCAAAAAAGGCGAGAATAGCAATTGAACGTATGCTGGAGGTATCCTGATGTTCTGGCTCCTTTATGGAGAGGATGCCGAGTTTGGAGATATCACTTCCGAGACAGTTATTCCCAAGAGCCTAGAAGCACATGCAAGCGTAATAGCAAAAGAAAAATGCATACTCGCAGGCTCTGAATACCTCGCCGAAAATCTTAGAGATTTAGGCATGAGCGTGGAGCACTTGTCCGATGGCAGTGAGATTCAGAGTGGAACCATGGTGATGCGTATAAGTGGGAATGCAAGAGAAATTCTCAAGGTTGAGAGGACTGTGCTCAACATATTGGGCAGGATGAGCGGCATTGCCACTGAGACAAGAAAAATTGTGAGTCTCGTACACAAAGTAAATCCGCATGTGAAAATTGCAGCAACTCGAAAAACCCTATGGGGCTATCTTGACAAAATTGCTGTTAAAATAGGTGGTGGCGATACGCATAGGTGGAACCTTGGAGATATGGTGATGATAAAGGACAATCACATTGCCCTTGTGGGTCTGGAAGAGGCGATAAAAAAAGCAAAAGATGTGAGTTTCACCAAGAAAATAGAGGTTGAGGTGGAAAACGAGATGGATGCGATCAAGGCGGCACAACTTGGGGTAGACATAATTTTACTTGATAATATGGGGCAAGAGGATGTATGCAAACTGGCAAAAAAATTGAGAAAATATGGAATTATGATAGAAGTCTCTGGAGGAATCACTCCCGAGAATATCGAGGATTATGCAAAATGCGATGTAGATGTCATCTCCATGGGCTATCTGACCCATTCTACACGTAGCATAAACTTCTCAATGGAAATGATGAAAAAAGATTAAAATGTGGCACCGAGTGTGGTACCTCTCACCAGCGAGGCATATCTTTTAAGGTATCCCGTAAGTTTCCTTTTCTAGAATATTAGAGATATCTGGAATGGAACGATACGGAGGCGCTGCTGAAAACCAGGGGGAGATAGAAGAGAAACTGGCCAGGATGAGAGAAGAACTCAGAGAGTTACAGGATTTTTGCGAGATGGCAGATAGAGACCAGCAGGTTCTGCTACAGTTAACGGATGAGATAGATGAGGAGAACAAGATGCTTCGTATAAGTATGGAGTTGAGAAAAAATGGAGATAATACTAAGATCCTCCGTTAAAAAGAAAAAGTTCAGAATTTACAGCAACAATGTGGAAGAGATAGAGTATATAGCAAGGAGGTACAAAATTCCTGAGGAGAGACTTATATACGAGGCCATGCTTGGCCGGAAGGTTAAGGATAATCATAGTGACGAGTTGGATAAGTTGAACAGGGAAATTAACACCCTTCTAAAGGAGATGTTTCGGATGGAGAGCGAGTGGGCTGGATTGAGATACTGGGTATATTTATATATAAAGGAAAATAGAGGTTATGCGATATCGCTTGCAGGTGTACTGGCAAGAAACAAGAACCTCAGACATCTTATGAAAATAGAGGGGAAACATAACGAGATAAGCGAACTTGTTGATAAGCATCTCTGGATGTAAATCATTTCACAATATCCAGGCAGCCAAAGCCCATGGCGCCACGCTCACCCACACCTGCATCATAGGCAAATTTAATAAGATGCGGGTCTCCACGAAACCTGAAATGCCCGTGCACCGCTTTTATTGCGCCCTGTAATATCTTATCATTCTGTATTTTCTGAAACAGGTATTTTTTAGGTTTGAAGCGTAGGGTCTCAACGGTGAGATGAGTTCCAGGAATATATCCATAGAATCTTTCAAATCCATGTCGGAGATTCTTCTCCAAGTTCACGTACCACTTTGTATCTGTTGGATACAGTGGAATATCTTTCTTCCTTCCATCTGAAGAGGTATAGAGCACTATGGGTGATAAAGTTTTAAAAGTTACATCACTCCAGGAAATATCCGGGGTGGGAAGTACCTCAACCCGTTCGATAACAAAATTTATTCTGCCAATGCGCAGTTGCGGGTTTGCAAGCATACCTTCCACCACTGCCTCCACATAATCTTTAGAGGGAGAAGAATAAATTAGATATGCCCGACCATCAAGAATATGAATTCCAGTATCATCTATTTTTCTTTGAGGCACGATAATCTCGGAAAATGTGTAGGTTTTAATATCGTGAGAATAATGCAAATTTGCACTCAGCGAGGCGTTGGCAATCTCCTTGAATCTGTACATGGCACCTTGGAGATGATAATGGTAATCAAAGGGCAAGATTCCTGAGCCTTGAAGATGTATCTTGATTCTCATTAATTGAAAATAAATGCCTAGGGTATAAAATTTTTCACAGGTCTTGCTAAATGACAAGATCAGGAATGGGCTACGCATGTTTTACGATGTTCGGCTAATAATCATATATTTTGACCAGAGTATATTATATGAGATCGGATTAGGGGAAAATATACATACATTGAACAGAGGAGGTGAGTAAATTGGGTAAGACAATGGCTGAGAAGATAATAGGTGAGCATGCGAGCAAAGAGGTAAAGGCCGGCGAGACTGTGGTAGCCAGAGTGGATGTGGCAATGGTGCAGGATGGAACAGGACCCCTGAGCGTGCAGGTTCTGCAAGAGATGGGCATGGAAAGGGTGTTTGATGGTAAAAATACCATACTTTTCCTGGATCACGCGACCCCATCCCCTCGAAAAGAACTCAGCAATGCACACAAAATCTTGAGAGAGTTCTCAAGGAAAACAGGTGCGTATCTATCGGATGTGGGTGAGGGCATATGCCATCAGCGCCTTGTGGAGTCATGGGCCTCTCCGGGGCAATTGATTGTAGGTGCTGATTCACATACCTGCACATCTGGAGCATTGGGCGCATTCGCAACAGGAATGGGGAGCACAGATGTGGCTATAGCCTTTGCCCTGGGCAAGGCCTGGATGCGCGTGCCCGAAACGCATAGATTTTACATTGAGGGTGAGTTTCTCGAAGGTGTATATTCCAAGGATTTAATTCTCCACATAATTGGCACCATAGGGGCGGACGGCGCCACATATAAATCCATGGAATTCATAGGGCCTACCATAGAGAAGATGAGCATGGAGTCACGTTTCACCATCACCAACATGGCCATAGAGGCCGGTGGCAAAACCGGGATGATTCCCCCGGATGCCACCACAAAAGAGTATCTTGAAAGGATGGGCCGTGGCGATAAATACAGAGAGATTAAAAGCGATGAGGATGCATGGTTTGAGAAAGAATACGAATTTAACGTGAGCGAGATAGAGCCCACGGTTTCATTTCCCCATACAGTGGACAATACCCGAACTATAACAGAGGCAAAGAAGATGAATGTCAGAATAGACCAAGTATATATTGGAACGTGCACCAATGGGCGAATAGAGGATTTGCGTATAGCGGCTAAAATTCTTGAAGGAAATAAGGTGCACAAAGATACAAGATTGATAGTCATACCCGCATCCCGCCGTGTTTATCTGCAATCTCTCAAAGAGGGTTTGCTTGAGATCTTCGTGGAAGCAGGTGCGGCTGTGGAGTCCCCTGGCTGTGGCCCCCGCGTGGGAATTCACAAGGGAGTGCTTGCAGATGGAGAGAGAGTTTTGAGCACCCAGAACCGCAATTTCAAAGGTAGAATGGGAAATCCCAATGCGGAGATCTATCTTGGCTCCCCGGCAACAGCAGCAGCCACGGCAATTGAGGGTAAGATTGCAGATCCCCGCGAGTATCTGTAAGGTGATGAAAATGATAATCAAAGGTAAAGTTTGGAAATTTGGTGATAATATAAGCACGGACCATATCGCGCCCGGCAGATATTTTCATCTTCGCACAAATTTACCTGAACTGGCAAAGCATGTGCTGGAGGATGCTGACTCCGAGTTTCCCAAGAAGGTCAGGCCCGGAGACATAATAGTTGCCGGTAACAATTTTGGGCTTGGGAGTAGCAGAGAGCACGCTCCTCGCATAATAAAAATTGCAGGGGTATCATGCGTGATTGCCAAGAGTTTTGCACGCATATTTTACAGAAATGCTTTCAATATAGGGCTACCATTGCTCATCGCGGATACGGACAAAATCGACGAGGGCGATCTACTGGAAGTGGACCTCGAAAAAGAAATAATAAAGGATCTCACCAAGGGAATAGAGTTGAAAAGTACCCCGATTCCCTCGTTTATGATGCAACTTCTCAAAGATGGAGGGATTATTGAACACATAAAGAAGCATGGCGATTTTAAGTTAGATTAGCCTTTCTTGCTCCAACCCAAAACTTTTTATTTTTTAATTTGTAAGGGAGGAGGAAGGAGCGAGATATAATGGAGCGAAGAGTAGTTATGGCGATTCTTTTGAGCCTTGTTTTTTTGGCCCTAATAGTGACCCCGGTGGCATATGCAGAGGACATAAACCATCACTCTGACACGGTGAGTTTAGCAGGAAATCAGTACTGGGGCTATCATATGGCCCTCCCCAACGGTGGTGGAATAAAATATACCATAAAAGCGAATAACAGTGTGAATGTGTATCTTCTGGATAAGGAGAACCTCCAGAATTACCTGAACGGCCAGAGTTTTAAGTATATCGATTCGGGTTCTGCATTAAATGTAAAATCCGTAAGCATTCAGGTGGCCATAAACAAATCCGCGGGCGGTGATTATTATCTTATCGTGGAGAGTGCAAATGGCAGGCCAGTGAATTTCTCCTACGATTTAACCTACGGAAAGGATGTTGAGGTATCCTTTCTTGATTTTCTGGGTGCTTTCAATGGCACCCTGTGCCTGGCCTCTCTAATTCTCCTGCTGATATGGTTTGTGGTGCTTGTATGGGTTTACAGAGATGCAAAGAAGCGTGGAAAGAGCGGTTTACTATGGACTCTTGTTGTTCTGTTCCTTAACATAATAGGGCTCATAATCTGGCTGATTGTCAGGCCGAAGAACAGGATCCAATAATCTCTCTTTATTTTTGTTTTTGGCAATACATCATACTTAGCCTCGAATTGTGAAAGAGATTTTACATATTATTTCTTTCTGTATCTTCCACTTACTTTTCTTCACATTGCCCTCAGCAATCTGGAAGCATTGAGGCGGCTATAGTGAATTACGCCATACGCAGGATAAATAAGGAGTATCAAGAATACGATGGATAGAGGAAAGAGAACAGTAATCAAAATAATTTCCTGTATCGATGCCCCTAGATTTAAAAGAGATGCCATGGTAAAGACAAAAACTCCACCTAATAGAAAAGATATTATCATTGCTATCACAAAAACATATACTGTTTCAAGAAGCAGAATTATGAAAATCCTGGTGGAAGATACACCGGAGGCTTTGAGAACTCCGAATTCCGTTGCGGAGTATCTGATTTGCAACCGTTATATCTACGAGCCACGCACTTCATTTTATTCTCTTGGTCTCTCAATTTGCCTTCCCTAAATAAACTCTAAAAATGTTTTATAACCTTACAATTTTCTTCTTTGTAATTCATACGATAATCATGTTTTCCAGAGTTATTTCCTACGTCCTTACCGATTTTGTGCTCTCCTTCTCAGTACTCTTAATATAGTTGAATTAGATGTGGGGTTGTGTTTAGAGAGATTCCAACAGTGCTCATGGCGGAGGAGATCATAGACAAGATGTTTCGCAGAGCAAAAAAGGTAGAGGTCTCTCTCTCGAGAAACAGGCTATTGATGCATAAAAATCTCAGCATAGCAAAGATATTCACTGCCAGAGACGTCGCAGTCTCCACACTACAAAAATACATACGGGCATTTCCATATATAAACAAGATGCACCCCTTTTATTCCTCACTGCTGGACCTCCTGCTGGATAAGAACCAGTACAAGAAATCCTTGGGTGTGCTTAAATGGGCGACTGGAAGAATAGAGAGTTTTGCCGATAAATACGCTAGGAAAGTCAAGGGCTGCGGGAGTATAGACGATACAGTGCGCCTCAGAAAGGAATTTTACGGGAGAGGTGCCTCGATATTAAAGCAGATTGCTCCGCATCTACGTTTTCTAGCACAGGCACGTGAGGTGATGCGAAAATTGCCCGATATAAATCCTTCTCTACCCACAGTAGTCATTGCTGGATATCCCAATGTGGGCAAATCGGAGTTGGTAAGGAAACTTAGCACTGCGCGTCCGGAGATTGCCTCTTATCCCTTCACCACCAAGGGGATCTTCGTGGGATATTTTGAGAATAAAGATGGCAAAATCCAGTTTGTCGACACACCCGGACTTCTTGATCGCCCTCTGGAGAAGAGAAATAGCATAGAAAAACAGGCAATTCTTGCACTCAAATATTTGGCAAATCTTATAGTGTTTATGTTTGACCCCTCCGAGACTTGCGGATATCCCATAGATGTGCAGAAGAGGTTATTGAGCGAGTTGCAGGAGCAATTCTCCACAAAGATTATCGTAGTGGACAACAAGAAAGACTTGATGGAGAGAGATAGCAAGTATCTAAAAATATCAGCCAAAACAGGAGAGGGCATAGATAGCCTGATAAAAATGATCTTGAAAAATCTTTAATCACTTAACTTTATTTTTCAACTCATTCAATTTGTTTAGGGCTTCTAGGGGTGTCATATTCATTATATCTATCTTCTTAAGTTCCTCAATAATCTCTTTATTGTCTGAGTTTTCAAAAAGTACAGTTTGCATAACCTTCTTAGAGCGTCGAACCTCAATGGCTTTCTCCTCCTCTATCAGGTTCAGAATCTCTTTGGCCCGGGAAATTACTTTTGAGGGTACTCCTGCAAGGGCCGCAACTTCAATGCCATAACTTTTGCTCATACCTCCGGGCATAACTTTCCTGATGAATATTAGCCCGTCAGGATTTTCTTTAACTGCAATATGATAATTGCGTATGTGGGGCAGCACATTTTCAAGGTCGATCAGATGATGATAATGCGTTGCAAATATGGTGCGTGCTTTAATCTCGTTGTGAGTATGCTCTGTGATACTCCATGCTATAGCAAGACCATCATATGTACTTGTGCCACGACCTATTTCGTCCAAAAGAATTAAAGAGCGCTCTGTGGCTGTGTTGAGTATATTGGCAAGTTCCACCATCTCCACCATGAAGGTACTTCTTCCCCTAGTAATATCATCGCTGGCTCCAACCCGCGTGTAGATACGATCCACAATGCCTATCTTTGCATAATCTGCAGGAACAAAAGAGCCCATCTGGGCAAGTATGACTATCAAAGCAACCTGTCTCATATAGGTACTTTTTCCGGCCATATTTGGACCCGTGAGAATTATAAACCTTGCCTCTCCATTGATATGAGTATCATTGGGCACGAAATCGGTATAGAGTTCCACAACGGGATGTCTTCCGTTCTTTATTTCTATATCCATGGACTCGTCTACCACAGGCCTCGTATAGTTCATTTCCAAGGCAAGAGTTGCAAGAGATGCAAGAACATCTATTACTGCCACACCACGGGCAATGCTCTTAATTTGCAGAGAATAACTCTGCAATTTTTCAAGTATCTGGGCAAAGAGTTCATGCTCCAACTTCTCTATTTTTTCCTGAGCACTTAGAATTTTGTATTCCAGTTCCTTTAGTTCATCTGTTACAAATCTCTCATAATTCTTGAGGGTCTGCTTTCTCTTATACTCGGAAGGCACTTTGGAAAGATTGCTCCTGCTTACCTCTATATAGTAACCCATTACCTCGTTGTATCCTATTCTGAGATTCTTTATTCCTGTTCTTTTTCTCTCTCTCATTTCCAATGATGAAAGGATATCTTTTGCATCTCTCTGAATATTTCTCAATTCATCCAGTTCCTGACTGTATCCTTCCTTAATCACACCCTCCCCCACAGGATAATCCCCTGCAATACTGACCTCAATTATATTTTCAATTTCTGTAGTACCCGTAATACCCCTTGCTGCCTCTTGAAGAATCTGTGACTCAAATTTTTGGATGAGACATGATGCGTAAATCATGCTTTCTTTCAGAGTTAAGAGGTCTCTGGGAATGGCTTTGCCTAGGGATATGCGAGTCTCAATTCTCTCCAAATCTCTTATATTGCTTAAATTTTCACGCAGTTCTTCGAGAAGCATGACCTTTCTGGTTAACTCCTCCACACCATCGAGTCTTTTGTTAATCTCTCCCACATCCAAAAGTGGCTGCTCCATCCATCTTCGCAAAAGTCTTGAACCCATGGGAGTTAGGCATTTATTTATACTCTGATACAATGTGTATTTCTTCTCTCCCAGAAAATTGCGAAACACCTCTAAGTTTTTAAGTGTGGTGGAATCCAGAATCATATGCTTTTCTCTGTAATATCCTTGGAGCGTGGTTATATGCCTCATCTCCAATCTTGTGTTTTCCTTGGCGTACTTAAGTATCCCGCCTGCCGCTTTCAGGGCCAAAGTCCCAAGTCCAAAACCATCAAGTTGCATCACTCCAAAATGCTTCTTTAGAACATCTTCATAATCTGCAAAATATTCCTCGCCCAGCACCTGCACAGATTGCTCAAGTTTTATCTCATTGTTACTCAAAATCTCTGCAGGCTGAAGACGGAGAATCTCAGCATTAAGCGATTGATAATCTACCTCCCCCGCAAAAAATTCACCGGTGGAGATATCAAGTGCGGCAAATCCAAAACGCTCTTCCTTGACATATATCCCCATCAGAAAATTGTTATCTTCTCCAAGCAATGAATCCTCAAGAAGTGTACCTGGAGTGACTATGCGTACCACATCTCTCTTTACCAGTCCCTTGGCCTTGGACGGGTCCTCCAGTTGCTCACATATGGCTACCTTGTATCCCTTTTTTACAAGACGTGAAAGATATGCGTCCAGAGCATGGTACGGTATGCCTGCCATTGGCACAGGCTCCTCTTTACTACGGTGGGTAAGCACTATATTGAGTTCTTTAGATACAAGTTTTGCATCCTCATCAAAGGTCTCGTAGAAATCACCCACACGGAAAAAAAGAATTGCATCCCTATACTTCGCTTTTATCCTGTAGTACTGCTTCATCAACGGCGTAGCCATCCTGAAAATCTTAATAATGCCACTTTATTAAATATTTGCCCATTTTTCAGGTTAAAATATTAAATATCTGAAACAATATTTTGTCCTAATGATGCAGAGAGATGAGATGAAACTTGTTGTCACGGTTATTGCTATCATTCTCATTCTAACCCTGCTCTATGTATATCGAGAAAATATGAAGCCTTCTCGGATAGAACTAGCCGAGATAAGCGAGCATGTAGGCGAGTATGTAGAAGTTCAGGGTACGGTTGTGTATACTCGAGATTACGAGCATGGGATGTATATTGAGATTGCAAAAAACGGCAGCCGGGTGAGTGCGTATCTTGACACAAAGATAAAATTAGTTCCTGGAAACCTTGTGAACTTAAGAGGCATAGTGGAATACAGACTGGGCAAATATGTGTTGGAGGTAAGTAATGGTGGAATTATTATTCATGGGATACTTAAACCCAATATCCAGAATATACTTCAAAATCCACAGAATTTTGTGGGACTGAATATGCAAATTCGCGGAAATCTCACCATGGCCGAGAAAATGGTGACTAAGCATTACATCCGCGTGAGCGATGGAGTGCATAGTGCATGGATTTACGTACCCGTACCCTACTATGGCGAGAGAGATATTTACATAATTGGCACGGTAAAATATGGTATCCTTCATTCAGAGAAAATAGCATTGAATAAAAATCCGAATATCACTCTGATTTCCATACCCAATATTCCCAATTTTGAAGGAGAAAATGTGCAAATCCATGGATATGTGCTTAACTATTCCCGTATTCTCGGCTACGCTGCCTATATTGTGGATGGGGATTATCATCTCAAGGTGATTCTACCAAGACCTCTTGCTATGGGCTACGCAGTACTCAATGGAACCTTTGAATATCTCTCTACATATGGAGAGTACGCATTGATTTGCACTTAAGATATCTTCTCATAAATCATACCTCCTGCAAAATATCTTTTGGAGATTCAATAATTTTGAGGTTTTTTAAAAGCAGCCCAAGCCCCATGCGCTTTTTCAAATTTTTCGATTTTTTTCAACTGATATGCTTTTGAAAAACATGAAAAATTCACGCAACTTGATGGTACCTCTTGAGAGGCATAGGTGACCTACGAGATGAGGTTCATCAACCCATGATTCTTAACCATTTCATATCATTTTATCCCGTTTTAGGGGGGATTTAACACCGCTTAACCTCCTTATTGGGGTATCATATACCCCACCCATGCTCCCACCATTTGGTTACCCATGACCTCTATTTTTTCAAAGATATAGCGTTTGAAAATTTTGAAAAAGCGTTGAAAAATTTGAAAAAATCTCAAGCGGAGGTAGTTTAACGCAGGTTCTATATGCGAATTTTGAAAAATTTGAAAAAGTTCTGAAAATTTGAAAAAACGGTTGAAAAAATTTGAAAAAATCACATGCAGACACAGTTTAGCAC
>WALG01000050.1 GCA_015522955.1 DHVE2 group archaeon | reverse complement strand
AAAGAGAAGGAATTTGAACAATGGCTTCGTGAGGGCCTTGTGGACTGGATTCCCATTGAAGGAGAGATGAGATTCTTTTCGAGATTTGTCGATAATATCGTTTTTCTGCAACCTCACCTTGAAAGAAGAAAAAAGAAGAGTAGAATAGGAGAGTATTCAAAAAGAATCATAAAAGAGGCAGTAGAACGCATTACCCATGAGGGTCCCAGAAGTTACGAGATACGGGCAGGAATAAGGATAAAGATACGAAAAAAGATACCACAGGGGGAGAGGTACAGAGTATGGCTTCCAATACCCCGTGAGAATTTCCAAATTTCAAAGGTAAAAATTCTCAGCACAGAGCCTGATAGATACGAGATACCGGGCAATGACTACGGGCAGAGAACCATCTACTTTGAATCCTCCCAGCGGGAGTTCGGAGTGGAGTTCTCCTATCGAATCTCCGAGGTGAAAGGTGGACTTGATGGAGACGTATCCAAAGAGTATCTCCAGGAGAAGATTCCCCATGCGATGTTTACACCGTATCTAAAAACTCTGGTGGAGGAAATAACTGAGGATGCAAAGGATGATTTTGAGCGAGCGTATCGCATATATAACTGGATTACACACCATGTTAACTATACATACGTTCGTGACTACAGTACCTATTCGAATATTCTGGAGTTTGTGTCCTCCTCTTTACGGGGAGATTGCGGAATGATGGCCCTGCTTTTCATAGCCCTATGCAGGCTTGTGGGCATACCTGCTAAATGGCAGAGTGGATGGTATGTAACCCCAAGATTTGCCTCACCCCATGACTGGGCCCAGGTTTATCTGGATGGTCTCTGGTATCCTGTGGATGCATCCTTCGGAAATGCGATGAGGCATAGAGAACCGGAAAGAAACGAATTCTATTTTGGCAATCTGGATGCGTTTAGAATGGTAGCCAATGATGATTTCCTTGTAGATTTCGTACCCGAGAAGAGAACCTGGAGATGGGACCCCGTGGATAATCAGATGGGCGAGGTTGAATTTGGGGATATCACACTCTTTCCTGAGAGTTTTGCTCCCAAACTTTATGTAAAGGAATTCCGCAGGTTATAATTTTCATTTTTTCCTAAAAATTTTATTATGTGATATGTATTACTCCCCATGCTCAAGGTGAGAGACCTTGTCGTCACGTACGGTGATTTCACTGCGGTTAAAGGTATATCCTTTGAGGTGTCCGGCGGTGAGATATTCGGGCTATTGGGTCCCAATGGTGCTGGAAAATCTTCTACCCTGAAATCCATAATGGGACTGGTTGATTATCGCGGGAACATAGAACTTATGGGTAAAAAGATTGGAGTGGAAGAGAGAAATCTTATAGGATACGTACCGGAGGAGTTCATGCTTATTGATGTGCTGACTCCCATGGAGTTTTTTGAATTCATTGCATCTCTCCGTAAAATAAAGAATCAGGATAGACTTATCCGTCTCATTTATGCATTTGGTCTGGAGAAATACGTGAACAAGCCCATAGCCTCACTCTCAATGGGCACAAAACAGAAGGTGGCCATCGTGGCGGCACTTATGCATGAGCCACCGCTTTTAATACTGGACGAACCTCTGAATGGACTGGATGCCAAGTCATCAAGGATACTGAAGGAACTGATGAAAAGGCATGTGGAGAAGGGCGGTGCGGTGGTATTTTCCACGCATATAATGGAAATCGCGGAAAAGTTGTGTGATAGAATTGCGGTGATTAATAAAGGAGAGGTTGTTGCAGAGGGAAGCATGGAGGAATTGCGTCGGAAGGTAAAAACCGAGGGCACTCTGGAGGATATATTTCTAAAACTTACAGGCGAGGATGAGTATATCAGAGGGGTCATAGATGCCATCTCTCGGTGAACTCTGGAAAATATCCGGAATATTCTATCGAAATCTCGGTTTTCTTTCCTATGCTCAGATGAGGCAATTAAATCTCAAGGGACAGGGAATGGAGAAACTGGCACATAATGCCTCCAACTCTCTGCTATTTAACAAAATCTTTCTCTCACTCATATTCTTTATGATGGCTCTTTTTGGAGCGATGGAATCCTCTGTGATAAGTTATGCTGCATATCTTCTTCTCCTCCTTTTCATGTTCTCTTTCTTCTTTCTCCAGATTGTCACATATTTCTTCAGTTTGAATTTTGATATTCTCCGCGTCTTTCCTATCCCACCGAGAGATATAAAGAAGGTAATACTTCTAACATTTCTGAGAATATTTGATATCCCGCTTATTGTGAACCTTGCTGTTTTTCCAGTAACTGCAGCATTTATTGCTCACTGGTATTCCTTCACACCTGCATTCTTGGGAGTTATTATTGACGAGAGTTACTCCGTAGCGCTTGTGGTCTACCTTTCTAAAATTTTCTACACGAAACTTTCGCAGCCAACGGGTGGGTGGAGATCTGTTTTGCGTATCATTTACCAGATTATATGGGGCGCCACATTCTTCATCTTCTATGCGTTTATGATGTGGATAAGAGTTATTTATATTCATCTTGAGGAATACATGCCCTTTGTTGAGAAATACTCCTTTATCTTCAAGTTACTCTTTCCTTTCAATGTTGCTTATCTCATGCTCTTTCCAGACCTCATATCCCTTCTTTCCTCAATAGTTTTTGTGCTCCTTGCCTATTTTTCTGTGAAATGGACCTTGGAAAATATAGGCATGGTTGGAAAAATCTCTTATGAGGAAAAAGAGAATGTGCCTGAAAAAATGGTTTTGAGAATTACCACGCCCCTTAGAGGAATTGTGAAAAAAGATCTCAAACTCATATCTCGGAATCCTGGATTACTAATCCTCGCACTTCTCCCAGCCTTTGAAAGCATACTGCTAATAAGCATAGGGAACTCGCCTCTAACCTCCTTGGGGGTTGTCTTTACATTTGTCATTATCCTTATTTACACATTATTTGGATACGAAAAAATGTCAATCATGCGAACTATGCCCGTACCAAAGGGCATCATTTATCTTTCAAAGAATATAATCGGTGTGAGTATCTACTTTATCTCCCTCATTATTGTGGACATATATCTATTCTTACGTGGTGGAAATATAGGGTGGATTAGTCAGGGCATGATTCTTCCGGCGGTTTTTAGTGCAGGAATTATATGTGTATATGTTGGAGATCTTCTGGGTATAAAAAAGAGTGTTGCCATAGGTGCACTTGGATTTATTGTAATACTCGCTTTGGGCAATGCCATAGTTTATCTACCCCTGCTGGCCAGCAAGTGGAGCATTGTATCTCTATCGCCCATAATCACAGGCTTTATGGTATCTGTCGTGGAATTTTTTATAGGAATTCTCATCATAAGAATAATTAAATGAGATAACTCATACATTTTTCAGTCCTGAGCCGGTGAGTGGAAGAAGTACCCTGGCACCCCTTTCTATCTGGTCATTATCAATAAGTACGTTTAATGCGGCAAAAACTGCTGCGGACGTAGACTCCACAAGAAAACCCATTGATATGAGTTTATCCAGTGCATTTTTCACCTCTCCATCTCCCACGGAGATACAGAATCCGTTGGTCTTCTGCAAAGCATCCAGAATTTCTTCTTTTCTTGGAGGTTCAGGTATGAATATTCCCTCGGGAAGAGTTGCCTTCTCCCTGCTTTTTTTGCATAGAGATTCGTATCCTCTGGCCTGAACGGCAATCATCGTGGGTATCTCTGCATAGGCGAGTTGATTAAGTTCTCTGAAACCTTTATAGATTCCAAGAAATAATCCGCCGCTACCCACAGGAACGATAGCGTAATCCACGTTGCCTATATTTTCATAGGTCTCATAGGCCACTATTTTCGTTCCCTCTATGAAATAGGGATTAAGCCAATGGGATGCATAGAGCCCATGCCCATATTCTTCCGCTGCTCTATGTGTATCCATTCTGCTCCCATTAATTTCATGTACCTCTGCACCTAAAGCATGGAGGAGTTTTTTCTTTCCAGCACTGGTATACGCTGGAATAAAAAGATGAACTTTGAGATTCTCACTTTTTCCGAAAAGTGCAAAACTTATGGCTGCATTTCCAGATGAGTCTATGACAACTTCTCCTATCCCCTCGGCCTTCAATCTTGAAACTGTTACATAGGTACCACGATCCTTGAAGGAACCCGATGGCATGAGATACTCCAATTTGAAGAAAATTTCCCTCTCTCTGTATCTCAAATGTACAATGGGTGTGATGGGAAGTGTAATTTTTGGAAGGTGCTCCTCTTCCACTGGAAGCATGTGTAGATATCTGCGTATATCCGTATATCTTGAATTGATAAGCGACTTGAGGTCCCCTTCTAAGGAGGTAACCACATCTAAAAGACCACCGCAGTCACATCTTATTTTGAACCCATTATATTCTCTTCCACACTTCTGACATTTAAGTGTCCACTTCATAGTGATATGGAATTCTTTCCTCCTTAATATTTTATTGCATCAATATAGGGAGAAGGGAGAGATATGGTCTCCGTATTTCTCCTTTGCTTCTATCAATCTTTTTTCCTCGGCATCCAGTTGCTCAAAGAGTTCTTGAGGTATATTGTCCATCTCAGAGTATATTTTCCTTATCCTGTCTATCTTGGAGAGAAGTTCAGGCACACGAATTGTAAATTGCTTCTCGTAATCCTCCCTTCTGTATTCTCTGTTGAAAACCTCTCTGAACAGTTTCTGAAGGTCCTCGTATCTAGGTATGTATCCTATTGGTGTCTCCACTGCATCCACCTCGCCATGAACCCGCAAATCCATCCACTTGAGCCATATTTTCTTGTCGAGTTTGGTGTTCAGATATTTACCATTCTCATCTCTCAGGAAATAGTTGACGGCAAAGATTTTTGGGGGTGCCTTAAGTTTCTTTCCAAAATCTAGATAGTTGCGGAGATATTTGCCCAAATGCACAGACATAAAGTCTAAGATGGACATTATATTGAATTTCCTTACTCCTTCCTTGCCCAGTGTGGCTGCTGTGGTTTCGGACTCTATGGATGCCCCCTTCATTATCACCCCGTGTTCCCAGTCAAAGGACTCGCATACAGGTGGCCATGTGTCGGAGTCGCGCCCTCCGAAAATCATACCGCTGAGTTTCACGCCGTGCTGGGAGTCCAGGGCCTCTCTGTCCAGATTTGGGAAATAGATGAGGCGAGCGGTGAATCTTGCGTTCTTGTGGCTCGGAGGAATTTCATGTCCTTTGCTATCTTTTTTGCCACACCACCATTTTCCACTGTGGTTCTCGCCCTTACACGGTATTTCCTCACCCATATCGTTCCAGTATGGTTTTCCTTCATGAATAAGCACGTTTGAGAATATGATTTCCTGGGGAGTATGAAGGACTTGCCATATGTATGGGTCATCCTCTTTGTTTACACCCTGAATTATACCGAAAACTCCATACTCCACGTTCACTGCACGTGCTTCGCCATTGATATTTTTTATAAAAGAGAGGTCGTCTCCTACAAGGCGCTCGCCCACAAGCATGCATGTGGATGTCTTGCCACACATACTTGGAAATGCACCTGTAAAATAGGACACGCGACCTTTAGGGCCGTTTACACCCATGAGGAACATGTGCTCAGAGAGCCAGTTTTCTTTTACCGCTTTATTTATTGTCAATCTAAATGCAGGTTTTTTAAGACCTATTGTGTTACCTGCATACTGGGTGTTTACAGCATAGCATATATTCTTCTCTAGATCGATTATTACACGCCTTTTATCTAAGTTCTTGGAGGTCTTTCTCTCGTCCACCTCGCCCTCGGAGTGTACGAATTTGAGAAATTCCAAATTCTCATTTTCCTCGAAAACGTCGTAGGCTTTTCTATAGAGCAGAAACTCGCTGTGTGCTACGTAGGCGGAATCGGTCAGTTGTACGGCGGGAACCATAAACGGGGAGTTTTTAGGGCCCAGTGAGAAGAAAAGAATGAACAGTTCCTTTTCTTTCATTATTCCGTTCATTATTTTGCGAATTTCCTCCAACCCCTTATCTCTTTTTATGGTGTTCAGGTAGGGTAGTTTCTCGCCATGAGGCGTAAGAATGTATGTGTGCTCTTTATCTCTGGCTTGGTCGTAATAATTATCAAAGTGCACAGTATGTCCTGGCATCTTGAGGAGTTGCTCCTCTTGGTAAACAATGGCGCGGTTTCTTATATACAGTTCATCATCCTCGCTGTTTGTCGCAACAAAAATCTTTGAGGGAGACAAAAGACGAATGTACTCGCTAAGAAATTCATAGAGCGCATGGTTTTTTATTTTTGTTATTTTCTCAAACTGTTCCTCATCCATCACGTTTTTTAGATAATCCAGTGAATTCATCATCACCACCTATAAGAATGGCAATGTTTGGGACAATTAAAAATCTTTCTAAAAATATTTCGCATTTTTGTCCTGCAGAAGGATAAACTTACTATCATTATGATCCAAGATACCCACTTTACCCCGGGGAGAGTGAAGTTCTTTCTCAATAGATATATAAT
>WALG01000049.1 GCA_015522955.1 DHVE2 group archaeon | reverse complement strand
GTTTTTTCCTTGCCATGCTCTCACATGCATGGTATGAGGCCAATCCTTTTAATGTTTTCTGAAAATAGCATTGGAAATATTAAATGAAGCAAAAATATATATCTGCGTAAAACAATATCCTATGCATGCCCGGAAGCAGAATTAAGGTTATTGGAGATATTGGCGATTTAATATCTGTTTTTCATGCCTGTGATACCGAGGTGAAAAAAAAGGTATTTACCGAACTCAGCAAGAGATGGTGTACGGTGGATGACATCAAGGAAATGTTTGGTGAAGAGGGGGTTGAGGCACTTCAATATCTTGAAAAGATAAAACTTGTGGAGATCCAGTGGGTTACCACGGAGAAGGGTGTTGTGAAGGCATATCACACTTACTATGACCTATTTCAGATAAGCCTCTCCTTGCCTATTTTGGAAGCATCGGAAATAATAAGGGTTGCCACCATGAGCGATGAGGAGTTTAGAAAATGGGAGAACAAAATTCTGGAGATTATAGGAGGGAGTAAAAGCATATTTTTGGGTGATTTAGTAGAATCTCTGGGAGTAAGTCAGATTATGGCTCGTGGTCTCATAAGAAGGAGCAATAAACTGGATATAAGGGGCATGAAAGTTGAGGTGCTCTGATGTTCTTTAACCACCTCTACTGGGAGGAGGAAATTATCGGGTTAATTGCAGGTCTTGCCATTGTGCTAGTGGGGGTATTTGCATATATTCAGTATCTTCTCTCTCCCACATATCTTGTCATGCTTTTTGCGGTATCATCCATGGTGTTTGCTGCACTCTCTGCAGTGCTTTTCCAATTACCTCGCCTTGAGAAGGTTCGACCTGCTATGGGCACTTTTTTGGCGGGAATCACCATAGGCCTTGCAGTCATCTTCTGGGTTCTCTGCATAGCATCTGTAAAGGGTGAGTTGTTATATCGTATTGAAGTCTCGACGGTATCTGCAATCTTGGCAATTCTATCTTTCTTTGCAATAGGATTTATTTTGCTTGCTTTGTATCCTCCACTGCGGATAGAAACTAAGCAAGCAGGTCAGAAGATGAATGGCAAGAAGCGGAAAGTTTCGAAGAATCGAAAAGATAGAGACAAAGAGATTAATATAAATGAAGATATTATCGACAGATTATGATTCTCGTACTTCGAATCGGACATCGGCCGGAGAGAGATAAGAGATTAACGACACATGTTTGTCTTGTTGCCAGAGCCTTTGGAGCCGATGGTGTGATAATAGGTGCAGAGGAGGACGAGCATGTTAAGAATAGTGTGGAGGATATTGTTGCAAGGTGGGGAGGACCATTTTTTATAAGATTTGAAAGTAAGTGGCGCAGAAATCTTAAGGAATGGGAAGGGAAAATCATACATCTCACAATGTATGGGATACCTATTGATGAAGTGATTGATGAGATACGCAAACATAAGAATCTTATGGTAGTAGTGGGCGGCGAGAAGGTACCCCGAGAAGTCTATAATCTGGCGGATTATAACGTGGCAATAGGAAACCAGCCCCACAGCGAGGTTGCAGCCCTATCCATTTTTCTGGATAGGTTTTTTAATGGGAAAGAACTCAATCGAGAGTTTAAAGATGCAAAACTTCGAATTGTGCCCCAGGAGAAAGGTAAAATGGTGGAGAAGTTAGAATAATCTACCTCCTCAACTCCCCCAGAGTGGTTACACGCTCTGCGAAGGCGTTATGTTTGTGTATACTCTCCTCACTCTCACTGCGTACGATGACCATAACCTCATCCGGTAAATTGCTGTACTTTTTTAAGATGCGATGTAGAATCTCGCGTACCACATCCTCAACAAATTTGGGATTCTCATGTGCTTTTAGCACAACCTCGCCCTCATCTCTGCGCTTCAGAATCTCGTATGTGGGTGAGGACATGGACTCCTCAATTATATATATCAAATCATTTGCCTCGACATCATAGCCTTCGGGGACCTCAAGCATTACCGTAGCCACATTTCTTTGATTATGAGTTGGCACAGGGATCTTCTCCAAGATTTCATCTCCGTATCTCTCTCTGAGTATTGCTCTTACTGTCTCCATGGCGCAGGGACATGCAGTCATACCCACGACTTCCACACCCACCATCTTCTTCACACCTTCCTCGTTCATCCTTGCTCTACCTATTAGCCCGTATCTCTCGATAGTCTTCCTTCCCAGAGGTGTGCACCTTTCCAGAAAATAATCCGCTCGGAGATGTACCTCAGCATACGTAGCGTATTCGTGTTTCTCCTTCACCTTCTTAACAATTCTGCTCGCCAGATTCTCTATGCCTGTGCATGGCTTGGATACACTTTCTTCCACAATCTCCGATATAACTTCTATGTTGCGAGACATGTCGGAACCCTTCTTGGAAGGAGGCAAATCCACAAAGATATCAATGGTGGTAACAAGTGTGATTATTTTATTCCCTCTTTTCACAAATATGGGCTTCACAACGTTCTTCACGCCCACACGGGTTATTTTGTATCTCCTCTCGGGTTTAAGGCTCTGAACATCGGGATACATAAGCGGACATTGTGGACCCGCATAAAAAGGTTTTTGGAAGAAAATGGGCATCTCCCTCTAATTTTGGTAAAGTTTCAAAAGTTCCCTCACCATGGGCCTCAGTGTCTCCTCAACTGCATTTTTAATGTCACCGGTAGCACCTTGGAGGTATTGCCCCAATTATCCATAATAAAATCTTGAATTAAGTAAGATAGAAAATTATGAGGAGTAATT
>WALG01000048.1 GCA_015522955.1 DHVE2 group archaeon | reverse complement strand
GTACCACCTTCATTGTCTCACCTCTCTGGCCATAAAAGAGGCATTTATATGAATTTTGAAAAATCCATATCAAAAAATTTAAAAAATGTTCTATTTTCTCATACTGCGTATCAAATCTTCAAGAACTTCATAGGCCCTTGGAGCGATATCCCAGTCAACCACCACAATGGTATCCTTATGGCAGGAGATAATCTGGGTGATGTTAATTCCCTGATATGATAGGGTTGAAGTTATGAGAGACACTATTCCGGGTGTGTTGATTATTGCATATGGGCTTATGAGGATTATGGCGGTTTGACCCTCTACAATATCTACAGCCTCCTTGCTTATCAGTGGAAAAATTCTCTTCTTCTCCTCCTGAGAAATCACAAGGGTGAATGTATCCACTCCCTGAATAAGTTGGAAAAATCTTGCATTCTCCATGATCTTCATAAAAAGGGGGAATCTCCCCAGCATTGCGTTCTTTTTCATGGTGAGAACCATGAGGTCCGAGTGAAGTTGTATTACCGTGGAGCCTATAATTTTTCTCAGATTCTTCTCAAATACCATTCTCTCCTTTTTAAGTTCCTCGCCAGTACGTAAAAGTGCCATTTTAACTGCGCTTATGGATGCATTTACCCCATGATTTTCTAGTTCTTTTTCAAGTACCCTTGCGAGACTGCTGTAGTTAACAATATCCATCAGGATACACTCTCTTACCGCTGGATGTGTTTTCAGGCGCTCTTTTACCATTTTTGTTATGCTTGTTTTCTCCTTCATGAACATGGTGGGCATGTTTTTGTAAAATATAAAGATTGTCTCATGTGGAACAGATTGTAATCATATTTACTATGTTAGTTTCGAATATGCTGAGATGGAGACGGGGAAAATTTATTAAATATGAGATGCAATTGTGGAAAGTGTTCATAAGCATCGTGATAACTGTGAGAAACGAGGAGAGGCACATAGGTGATTTACTGGATTCACTGGTTATTCAGGAATCTCCCTTTGAGATAATTATAGTGGATGCTCACAGCGAGGACAGAACCCGTGATATAGTTAAAAAATATCAAAATAAATACGATTTTATATATCTCTACGAGAAGGGAGGTTCTCGGGGAGTTGGCAGAAATTATGGTGTTGAGAAAGCCTCCGGAGATTATGTAGCATTTACCGATGGTGATGACATAGCCAATCCCTTTTGGCTCTCCGAGATAAGAAAAAGTTTTAAAGATGGTGCTTATGTGGTGGCTGGCAAGACAATTTATATTGGTTACGGACCCTGGGAAAAACTGGAGAGGGTAGAACTCTTTTATCGTGGCTTTGATGTAACATTTCCAAGTTGTAACCTGGCATATCGCAAGGAACTGTTTGAAAAGATAGGTGGATTTGACCCGTGGTTTGTGACGGCTGAGGATATTGATTTAAATATGCGTGCTGTGGATGCTGGGGCAAAGATAGTTTACAATCCCAAGGCCATAATCTATCATAGAACCCGTGACTCTTTTTACTCCTTTGCCAAGCAGGCATTCTGGAATGGATATGGTAGAAAACAGTTAACCATAAAGCATGGAAAACTTTGGAGCAGGTACAAACCACAGAGGATGTTAGACTCAGAGCAATTAAGTTTTTATGGTCTTCTGAGATTATCCTTTGCTCTTATGGGCTATCTTGCCTGCAAACTCTATGGTGAGAAGAGATGAAGATAAGTGTCATAATACCAACTCTGAACGAAGAGGAAAGCATAGGACATGTACTGGACAAAATTCATAGAGATCCAAAATACCAGTGGGAGATAATAATCGTGGATGGTGATTCAAGGGATAGAACAAGGGAAATAGCCATGGAAAAGGGAGCGAAGGTGATTGTGGAGAAAAGAAAAGGATATGGAAGAGCCTACAAAACAGGATTTGCTGCGGCTACCGGGGATATAATTGTCACGCTTGATGGTGATGATACCTATCCTGCGGAGAAGATACTGGAACTCGTGGAGTATCTTCTGGCAAATAACCTGGATTTCATCTCTTGCGAGAGATTCTCGAAGATGCAGAGGGGTGCAATGAGTTTCACGCATAAGATAGGAAACAGGATACTCACCTTAACCACTCGAATTCTTTTTGGTGTTAAGATTAAGGATTCGCAAAGTGGAATGTGGATTTTCAGACGGGATATTTTAAAGAGCCTTAATTTAACAGCGGATGGAATGCCATTCAGCGAAGAGATAAAAATTGAGGCATGGAGAAAATTCAAATGTGCAGAGGTGCCCATAGAATACAGGGAGAGAAAAGGTGAAGTAAAACTAAGTACATGGAAAGATGGACTCGGGAACCTCAAATTCCTTTTCAAAAAGAGATTTGCATAAAAGTACTACCTTTATAAAAATCTTAAAAGAAGATAAAAATTACTCGCCCTCGATTCTGGGAGCCAAAAGGTAATATCCCTTGCCCTTTCCAGCAGCGACATCGAATTCCATCTTCACAGGATAGTCTGTTCCAAGGTATATTGTGAGATAATCTGCGGAATCCATGGCCTTTACTAGTTTGAGAAGATAATCCACAGGATACATGCTTTTCACAGGCTCTTCGCAAGAAATCTCCTTAAGCATATCCTTAGGTATTGAGAGTCGTGCGGAGTCCTCATCTCCTTCAGTATACATCTCAAACTCGCTTGGGGTAACTTTGAAAGTTATATTATCTGATATGCTCTCCGCGGCCTTTATTCCATATTCAAACTCAGAGATGGGCAAAACAACCTTGGCCGGAAGGACGAGATTAGGTACTCTGGGTACACTTAACGCTGAGGTATCTATGAGAGGCATACTCCTCGTCAGGTTTCCAATCATAAAGGTTAATTTGTTTCCATCCTTGGAGATCTCCACAAGTTCTCCCGAAGACGCAAGTTTGAGAATATCCTTTATCTTATCTAAGTCTACTCCGAGTTGCTCCTCTTCCACCTCATACTCCAAAAAAGCATCTTTGGAAATGTCAAGTACAATCATGGCTACGTGGGCTGGGTCTACGGCTTTAACGCTCATGCCCTCTGCACCAAATTCAAATTTTGCCTCCGAAACCAGTGTAAGCAGGAGATTTGTAATCTCCTTCAAATCCTTAACATTCATCTTCACGCGCATGCTGATCCCTGTTATTGGTATCTCTTTTCACATTATAAATTTTTGCTCTAACTCAAAAAAGAGGTGTAATTATTTTTCACCTAAAACTTGGAGAAGATTCTCCACTACTTTCTCAAATGCCTTTGCTGCCTCTGTTTCCCTGTGTTTTATTACGAAAGGTTCGCCCTCATCTCCACATCTTACTATTCTTGCGTCCATGGGTATGCTTCCAAGAAATGGCACATTGTACCGCTCTGCTGCTTTCTTGCCACCGCCTTTTCCAAATATCTCGCCTGTCATGTTCTCCACAATGCCTACCACATTTTTCTGAATTTGCCTTGAAAAATTTATTGCCTTAGTTGCGTCCAGAATTGCCACCTCCTGGGGAGTGACCACTATCAGTGTGCCATCCATATCGGGTATGAGTTGACACACACTTAGGGCCTCATCTCCTGTTCCCGGTGGCATATCTATGATGAAGAAGTCCAAATTGCCCCATACCACCTCGTCCATCAACTGTTGAATTGCCTTGTGTTTCAGTGGGCCCCTCCATATCACAGGTAAATCATCCTGCGGAAGAGCCATTTGAATTGAAATCACTTTGAGGTTGGGTATTGGTTCCACAGGAATAATCATATTCTTCTCATTTACTTCAAGTCTGGCATTCTGCACTCCCAGCATCTTGGGTACATTTGGACCGTGGATATCTGCATCAAGAAGTCCCACTTTATGGCCCTTTAATGCAAGAGTCACGGCAAGGTTCACGGCGACGGTGGTCTTGCCCACGCCCCCTTTACCGCTCAGAACCATTATCTTGTGCTTTATCTTGGCCATCTTCTCTGCTATTCTCCTCTCCGTTTCTTTGGCTTGAAGAATGCGCTGTCTCATCTCATCGCCTTTCTTTAACTGCTCTTTATCCATCTAAATCACCAAGGAAGCATGTTGTTTCCATATTTCATATTTTCTGGACAACTATGGGTAGTCCTTCACGTATTCATGGTAGAGATCCTCGAATAGTATGGGTGCAATCTTGTATGCCTGTTTAAGCATCTCTCTGGCCAGAGTGCGAATCTCCCACTGTGCGTCCGGGGCGCATCTCAATTCTATGAAATGCCTGAGTTCTCTTCCGTTCATGGTGATTATTATCTTAGTCTCTATGCCTTGGGGGAGAATGAACCTAGCATCTTCCTTTCTTATTCCACCTCCCACCATGCGGCGGTAGAGGTCCGAGGCCTTATCAAGTATCTCAAGGTATTCTTTTTCAAACTCCGTACCAAATATGCTCTCTGGAACCACAAATTTTGGATTTTTGAGTTTTACATATCTCTGGCTCTGCTGAGTGTAACTGGCGAGTCTGTGACGCACCAGTTGATGGCTGCATACCCGTGAAATCCCCTCCACTCGAAATGTAAAGGATGCATGCTCAAAAACACTCTCATGACCAAGTCTCCTTAGCAATCTTATTAGATTCTCCACTCTCTCTTGATTTAGAGTTTTAAAATGCGGCGCATGAGAGATGGCACCGCTCTCTGCAATGAGTTTATCTACATCACCCTCCCGGGGTATAGAATAAGCAATGAGTTCAACCCTGAGGCATTGAGAGCCCTTGCATATCTCCATGAGAGGTAATCTCTTTCTCAATTTAATTATTTTCTCTCATGGTATTTTCCTCTTGCAGGATTCTTCCCTTTAGATGTGACTCACCCGCATCTATAATTTCCACTCTGTAAAATTTTCCTATTTCTGCGTTCTCCAAAATCACAGGCCTATATTCACGGGTTCTTGCGAGGAAGCGGCCCTTCTTCCCTCTGCTTGGGACAATAACGGGCATCTCCTTGCCCACTAAACTCTGGAGTTTCTCTCTAACAATCTCACGATGGAGAGCCGATAACCTTGCGGACCAGTCTTTTACTTTGTTGGTAGAAGGGCTTTTCCACTTATACGCTGGGGTTTTGGGACGCGGTGAAAATCTTGTTATGTTGAGAATTTCAGGCCTTACCCTCTCTACCAGTTTGTAGGTATCCTCAAATGCATCGTTATCCTCACCTGGAAAACCAACGATGATATCGGTGGAAATGGTTATATCGCTGATTTCACTGCGAAATCTGGATATTATCTCTTCAAACTCTTTCCTTGTGTAGCCTCTGTTCATAAGTCTCAGAATTTCATTGTTACCACTCTGTACAGGAATATGGAGAAATTTGTAAACCCCTGGATTGCCATATACTTTTATTAAAGGCTGAAGAATTCTATATGCCTCTCTGGGTTCCATCATACCTATCCTCACCATGAATTTGCCTGAAAGAGAGAGGATTTTCTCCAGCATTTCTGGAAGGCTTGTTCCCATGTCCCTTCCATATGCTGCTGTATCCTGTGCACTGAAGCGTATCTCCACAGCACCCTGAGAGATGGCTTTTTTCACTTTCTCAAGAATCCAATCTGGAGGGTAACTTCTCAATGTACCTCTTGCAATTTTGGTTATACAGTAAGTGCAGTTTCCGAGGCATCCATTTGCTATGGGAATAGTCGCTATGGCGTCCCACATAAAAAGACCGTTCATTGGAACAATCTCTTTTCCAAGAATGTTGACATTTTCCCTGAATTTCCATGTTGGGATTGGGATAATATCTGGCTCCAGCAACTCTCGGCGAGCAGATGGAAGGCAGCCATATACAATTACTGGCTTTCTGTATTTCTTCAATTCTCTGATTCTCCGGAGCATTCTGTGTTCAGTGTGAGCGATTACAACACATGTGCCTATGAGCAAAGTGTCTGCATCATCCGGTGTGTATACTATCTCACCCATGCTATTTGCTAGCATATAAGTTTCGGCAATATTCTGCGAACAGCCATAGGCCTCGACGTAAACCTTCACGGAAATCCCATAAAATCGCATCTCTTAAAAATCTATTGGATTCAGCGACGATGAGGCGCCAAAATTTTAAATACAGGAATGGAATACAAGAGCAGTGATAGAGATGAATCAACTGAAGCCGCTGCATGTTCTCCACGAGAGCCTCAATAAGCCTGTGCTTGTTGCTATGAAGGGCAACAAGGAATATCGAGGAATGCTTGATGGCTATGATCAGCACCTGAACTTAGTGCTCAAAAATGTGGAAGAAATCATAAACGGAGAATCGAAGGGTGTGCATAACGTGGTGATAGTTAGAGGAGATAACGTGATCTACATATCCCCGCCCTGAGGTGAGATAAATGAGCAAAGGTACAACATCTATGGGTAAACGAAATAAAAAGCATACGCATATCGTATGCAGGAGATGCGGTCATAGAAGTTATAATATTCATACTAAAAGATGCTCACACTGCGGTTACCCGGCACCTAGAATGAGGTCCTATGCTTGGGCCAAGAAGAAAAAATGAATTTTGCGGTGTGGCGGGTTTTTCCTCCAAATATCCCGTATCCAGAGTTCTGTATTTCTCTTTAAGGTCATTGCAGCACCGGGGTCAGGAAAGTGCGGGAATTGCTACATTTAATGGTAATAAAATTCTTGTGTATAAGGGAATGGGCTTGGTGCATGAAGTTTTCAATGATCAATCTCTAGATTACTTGGTGGGTAACGCTGGGATAGGACATGTGAGATATTCCACTACCGGTGGCTCCAAGGAGGAAAATGCTCAGCCTATACATATTTACACGGTGGAGCATGAAATTGCCGTTGCTCACAATGGGGAGATAGTTAATGTGGATGAACTACGCAAGTTTTTGGGTGAGATGGGCTCAGCCTTTGAAACTCGAAGTGATAGTGAAATTATTGCACGTCTTCTTGCATATGAAATCACTAAGCACGGGGTAATTGAAGGCTTAAAAAGAATGAGTTCTCGCCTTGTTGGCTCTTTTTCTCTAACGATTCTTGTGGATGGACGCGTATTTGCGGTTCGTGACCCTTTGGGCATACGTCCCCTCGCTGTGGGAAAAATACATGGTGGTTATGGTATTGCGTCGGAGAGTGTCGCTTTTCATGCTCTGGGCGGAAAATTTCTCAGGGATGTTAAGCCGGGAGAGATTCTCGAAATTACGCCTGAAGAGTTAATAACACACCATGTTTATGAACGGAGATATAAGGCACACTGCATGTTTGAATATGTTTATTTTGCCCGTGCGGACAGTATAATCAATGGGAAATGTGTTTATGAAGTACGTCGTAGAATAGGACAGATACTTGCGGAGGAGCATCCTGCTCAGGCGGACTATGTTGTACCTGTTCCCGATTCTGGGAGAGCCCATGCCCTTGGCTATGCTGAGAGGAGCGGTATACCCTATGCAGAGGGACTCATGAAAAACAGGTATGTGGAGAGAACATTCATAATGCCCTCTCAGGAAAGTCGGGTTATGGAAATTAATATGAAACTGAGCCCGGTGGAATCGGTAATAAGGGGGCGCCGTATTGTACTTGTAGATGACAGTATAGTTCGGGGTAACACAATGCGCAAAATTGTTAAAATGCTCAAGGATGCTGGCGCCAAGGAGGTGCATGTGAGAATAGGCTCACCGCCCATAATTGCTCCCTGCTATCTTGGTATAGATATGAAGACACGTAATCAGTTCATAGCCAATGGTAGAAGTGTAGTGGAAATTGCTGAAATAATAGGCGCCGATTCCTTAGGCTATATAAGTATCGATGGTTTAGTTAAGGCAATAGGCCTATCCAAGGAAAATCTCTGTCTTGGATGCCTCACTGCAAGATATCCCGTGCCCATAAAGGGTGAGAAAATAAGGTTTCAGAGTGACCTTGAAAACTTTGAAATCTGAAATCTGACCGCAATTTATATTATGCTGTAGACCATGCAACCACTGTGAAAAGAATAAGAAAACTGGATATGAGAAGGGATTATGAGTTCAGGTATCTTCTCGGGCAACTTTTAAAAGATCTGCCCGAGGGGGTGCAGGGCTCGCTTAAAGGTACAATATACGCAAAATCTTCCAATATGGGTATACGGGAGGCCAGAGATTACATACTTCAGAAGAAGGAAGAGGGTGTGGTGGACGAAAAATTAGCAAAGAAACTTATAGACTTGCTTTACAAATACAGCGTATACAGATGAGTGAGATACCCTATATACCATGGAAAGTTACGGATAAACTTAAACTCGAATTTTTAAAAACCACACAGAAAATTGGAGATGAGATAACATTTGAGGGGTTTCTTACTCATTTACCCGCAGAAATATGGATAAAAGAGAGATTATGGAATCGCTTATCACCTATTTTCGGTGATTTTAAAGTTTTAGGGCTTACACCCTTTCCTGAGAATGGTTTTCCTGTGCTCCCTGTGGTTATCCCTGAAGGCATGAAGATAAGAGGACGTGTTGTGGAATTACAGGGACGTGTTTATGATTTTTCTCTTTTCTCTTCTTTGGAAGGGAGATTTTTAGCGGTGGAAAAATCCCGTGAAAAAAGACTTGAAGAGTATATACCTCTTGAGAAACTTGGGCTTGACGGTGCACGCATTCAGTACCTTTTTTCCAGTACTTTTGAGAATGAAATGAGTCAAGTTATGCTCCCCTATTTTATATCCTCTTCGAGGTACTTGAGTAGAGTGGGAGGCTGTGCCGTGGATTTTGTTGACACGCCTTCTAAATACTATTCTGCCAACATGGGTGAGATATTTGGGATGATAAAAAATATACACCCTATCCTTAAAAAAGAGAAATTCACTGTTGAGTTGGAGTATGGAGAGCGTATGGAAGTGAAATTCCGAGTCCCTTTGGGGATTAGATATTCCCTTCTTCCACCAAGAAATGCGTTGAAATTCTATACTCAGAGGCGAGGTAGGGAGTGGGAGAAGAGTGCAGTTACTAAAAGCACTCATAAAATGGAAGAAATAATAGGCGCTGCGGACCTGCCTTTCATACCTAAAAAGGAGGAAACAATGCTCTATGATACAGAGATTAAAGAGTATGCAGTTGACCTGGCTCTCTATGCCTTCCATATGCATCTTGCAAAACCAGAGGTAACGGAGGAGTTGGGAGTGAAAAGGAAGATACTGAAAAGAATTGAGCGGGAATTTCCGGAAATTGCAGAGGCCATGAGAAGCGGTGTTCTTATGGACATGAGCGATGTGAATGGATTTGGGGAGCATTTGTCCCGGGTGCTAAACTCCTGGCGTAGAATTGACGAGACTCATGCATTAGATAGAACCATGGAAACTTATATGCTGCTTTTTGAACGTATTAATGATGTTTTTGGGATGCGTATTCGTAGAGAACTGGCATCTTTCGGTGAACGCAGAAGAATAGAGAGAATAATAAACCGCATTCTCTGGGAACTAAATGTGCTCAGGCCCGAGGGCTGGACTTACGAGATGCTACTCAGCAAATTAGAAGAGCGCGGTCTAGAAGATAAAGCAGAACGCATAGTTGAGTCTCTGAGGCGGGAAGGAATTCTCATAGAAAACAGAGGTCTTTTCAAAGCAGTTGATACTCTTGGTTCACCGGGCAAGAGTAAATAGATTATGGTCATTGCCCACATCAAATAATCCAAGACGGGCACCTGCATCAAGCCATGCATGTGCATAATACACTGCACCCAAAGCGCGGGGATAGTCACCAATTTTGCGAAAATGGAGAGCATCCTGAAAATAAGAGTGAGCCATGTTGAGAAAATCATGGGCAACAGGATAAAGATGTGAGTTTTCAGGTGCTGCAATTCTCACCTTATCCAGCGCTTTTCTCGTTATAGAAATATAATGTTCCAGTATCTCTTCGCTTATTTCCCGGGGCATTAAATCACCCGGACACTCTCTCCTCCGTGCCTAGTTTCCCTAGGTCTTATCTCAACAAAGAGGGGCATAGAAATATTACCCCCGGTAACCAGAGCCACGCCCACGGGGAGTCTCTGTATCTCTTCTAAAGATCCTTTGGTTAGTCCCTCTACCGAGTTTCCTATGGCTTTCAAATCGTTGGGGTTTGTTACCTTGAGGATAATCTGGGTGTTGCACTGTGAGAGAATGTTCTTATCAACCTTTGCAGGTCTCTGGGATATTATGCAGAGTCCAAGTCCGAATTTGCGTCCCTCTGAGGCGATGGTGCGGAGAATCTTCGTTGCTGAGGAGCGTCCCTGCTGTGGTGCATAGTTGTGTGCCTCCTCCACCACGAGCATAAGGGGAGGTATCTTCCCCCGCTTTCTCAGTTCAAACAGAGCCATAGAGAGTCGCTGAACTACGAGTTCCTGTATATCCGGTGGGATGCCACGAAGATTTATGGTGGTAAGTTTTCCCTTCACGACAATTTCATCTATTCTCGTTCCCTTGAGGTCGAAGATTCCCATTTCGTCCAGATACTCCAGTTGCGCCATTAATGGCGCCAGACTATTGTTTTCCTCAGTTTCCAGAATGTTTATAATATCCCTTATGGTGAAAAACTTACGGGAAATTTTGAGAAGGTCCATGGCCTTTCTTAATGGTATGAGAAACTGTCTTGCATCCAGGTTCATGAGATTGAGAAGTTCCCTTGGGCTCATGGATGCCAGTGTGAACTTGAGTGGTTTTGCCTGGTTCAATTGAGAATCTGGACTGAATATTTTTATTTTGGAGGCGTAGCCCCGGGGTTTCACACCGAAATCGTCGTGGATTTTGCTTTTCTGCGCTGCATATCTCAGTGAGGAATATTCTCCGTGGGGATCGATAACCACCGCGGTGACATTGTGTTTGAGCAGTTCTTCAAGAAGCACTCCAGTTAGGTAACTCTTACCCGCCCCTGTTTTGGCCAGGATGCTGACATGCTTTTGAACCATGGCGTTTATATCCAGATATATGGGTATGCCTGGATACCTGAAAAGGCGACCAATGTATGCACCGGTTTTTTTGATATCTTCGATGCCTATTACTTTCTTGATAAATCTATCCTCTGCAAGATAAACTATACTTCCCACTCTAAATGGCACTCTGGGATACTGGAGAAGACCTTTTTTGTCTCTGTAGCCAATAACTACCACCGTCGCCGAAATCCTCTCCTGCACATCTACTGGGTTGCCCTGCAAAAGGTCGTATGTTTTTTCAATACCCAGATTTGTTTTTCTCGTAATTTCATCCACTCTGCCCAGAACCCATCCAAATTTCTCGCTGTGTACCTGCACATAGTCTCCCTGCTCCACATTGCCGGTCACAGAGAATGTGAACTGTGTAGTGCCCACGTCACCATAAATTATTCCAACCTTTCTGAGTTTTATATCTCTATATGTGCCCCCATGGGGTAATTCTCCCATGGAGGTTTTCTCCTCAACAACCTCATCCATCATGCATCACTCAGGCAAACATCTCTCCCGGGCTTTCTCTTCTAATCTCATCAGAATGCAGGAATTTCTTTATCGCTTTATCAAAATCTTCCTGTGTTACAAAGTCTCTCTCATTGCGGATTGCGAACATTCCTGCCTCCATACATATTACCTTCAAATCTGCACCGCTGAAATTGTCAGTTCTTTTGGCTATACTCTCAATATTCACATCCTTTAGATTCATCCTGCGTGTGTGAATCTTCAGAATCTCAACCCTTGCGGTGTAATCGGGATACGGCACGAGAATTATGCGGTCAAACCTTCCGGGACGCAGCAGAGCCTCATCTAGAATGTCCAGACGATTGGTGGCTGCAATTATTTTCACATTGTCCAGGGGTTCGAATCCGTCCATCTCGGCCAGCAACTGCATGAGAGTACGCTGCACTTCACGGTCTCCGGAGGTGGCAAGGTCTAATCTCCTTGCTCCAATCGCATGTATCTCATCAATGAAAACTATGCTTGGGGCCTTTTTTCTGGCCAAATCAAATAAGTCACGTACGAGTTTTGCCCCTTCTCCGATGTACTTTCTGACCAGTTCACTCCCCACGGTGCGTATGAATGTGGCGTGGGTGTGATGGGCCACTGCCTTCGCGAGCAGGGTTTTACCTGTGCCTGGGGGACCTGCAAGAAGTACGCCCTTTGGCGGCTCTATGCCCACCTTCTTGTAGAGTTCAGGTTTTAGAAGCGGAAGTTCTACCGCCTCACGAATCTCCCTAATCTGTTTTTCAAGACCCCCTATGTCCTTGTATGTAACCTTTGGTTTCTCGATTATTTCTGCCGCTGTAATGGC
>WALG01000047.1 GCA_015522955.1 DHVE2 group archaeon | reverse complement strand
TTATAAAAACTTTATGTTTCTCTCTCAGTTTGCGCTCTTTCCCTTTCTCTTTCCAGTTTTCTCTCTCTTCTCTGTCTTTCCTCCTCTATTCTCTCCAGTTCCTCGGGAGGTAGTTTCACTTCTCTTTTCTCAGCCACTTTGATGTACTGAGGTGGAATCTCTACGGTTATAAACACGGTTTTTGCAGCGTTGTAGATAATATATCCATCCTCAATAGCCTTCTTCGCATCAACTTCCAAGATAACAGGATCATCTACTCTGTGTCTTCCTGCTATGTACGCATCTTCATATGTTTTACTCAAATGTACCCATTTTCTATCTCCGGGCCTCAGTCCGATTTCTTGAATAAATTCTAGTTCTTCGTCTGTGGTAGGGTAATAAAGTATATCGGGAATTCCTGTGGTAGGTAAATCTGATAAATCCACTCTTATAGAATGCCCATAGGTGGCACGCACTTTTTTATTTTCCATATCCAGTTGATATCGCCCTTTGTCGTCGGTGAGTACCAGTGCGATTATATGCTTTATCTTCAACCATCGAAATCTGCGATGTCTTCTCTTTATACCCTTCACAATTTCGTAGATGTATGCCCATCCATGGTCATCCAACTTTACCCCAAATTTTTCGGGAAAATGTCTGAGTATTCCTGTTAGCATACGGCTTATTGCAGTCATCTCCCAGTCATTGAGTAAGAATTTCCCCTCCTCGCCACAAATCGGGCATCTATCCCCTCTAAAAGGCCCGTGTTTCTCGCACTCCCTCAGTTGAACCATTCTCATCACCTTTGTGGTTGGAAATAGCATTTAAAATATAAAAGTTATCCACAGTAATCGAGATACAAAATCTGAATACAGATGAATAGACCCCATCAATCCACACTTTTAAATAACATGGGGTAATTTTTGGACGCATGGTAACCGAGAAGGAGGTATGGAATGAACTCAAGAAGGCAATGGATATGGAACTAGGTATAGATGTTGTTAACTTGGGATTGATATACGAGGTAAAGATCATTGAGGGAAAAAAGGTGTACATAAAGATGACCCTAACCACACCAACATGCCCCTTGGCCAATGTCATCGTTGCGGATGTTTATCATCACGTTAAATCTATTCCGGGAGTGGAAGATGTAGATATAGAACTAACCTTTGACCCACCCTGGAATCCTGACATGATGACTCCAGAGGCGAGAAAACTTCTGGGACTTTAATGCATTGATTCTATCAGAGATTTGAATATATAGTATCCATCGCCCACCCCTCTCTTTTTCCTGCTCCAATCCGGGTGGTGATACCAGTAAAATGCTCTCTCCGGATGGGGCATAAGACCGAGAATGTTTCCATAGGAATTTACTATTCCCGCAATATGCGCCATTGAGCCATTGGGATCCCAGGGATATTCAGGTTCACTCCCATCCGGTGAAATGTAACGAAGTACGATTTGCTTGTTTGCCACAATTTCATCCATAATTTTTGGGGTGGTGATAAATCTCCCCTCCGCATGGGCTACAGGCAAGGAGAGCACATCAGGTGCTAGAGATGTGAAATGTGTTTTTCTCTCATTTCGCACGTATACCCACCGGCATTCAAATCTGTTAGAGTTATTCGTAGCCAGTGCTGCTTGGGGCACAGAACTTATCCCGTTCGTTCCTGGCAGAAATCCCAGTTCAATGAGAACCTGAAAACCATTGCAAACACCAATCACACGTTTGTTCTCATCCTCTACAAATTTAACCAAAGATTTCCATGCGGCGGCCTTCAATCTTGCAGCAAAGATACTCCCGGCTCTCACATAATCTCCTGCAGAAAAACCACCGGGGATAAAGAGTACCTCATAATCTTCCAAACTCTTCTTTCCTTTTTTCAGGAGATTGATATGCACATATTCCACATCTATTCCAAAATGCTTGAATGCAAGATAACTCTCCTCTTCGCAGTTGGTACCTTCCATCTGAAGTATTGCAGCCTTCATTTTCTCACCCCATATATTCTCTGAGAGCATCTCTCCATTTTTCCCTGAGAATATTAACATGAATATTGAAGAGCCACCGCGTTCCATCTCTCACACGCAATGTTGTTCCATCTACCACGCCTATTCTTGTCGCATTCACAATTTTCTCAAATTCATCTGCTCTGGAGGAATCAACCTCACATACCCATCTGGTAGGACTCTCTGAGAACAGTTTGAAATCGGGGCGCATAAACCCAATGGGTGCAAGGTCCACTTCCGCACCCATATTTGAACCAATGACCATCTCAGCCAGTGTTACGGCAAGACCCCCATGGGATACATCATGACACGACTTAACAAGTCCACGCCTCATAGCACTCAGAATTTCACCACTTCTCTTTTTAAGTTTCTCCAGCGATACCTGAGGTACAGTAGTACTTTTAGCGCCTATTAAAGTGTAGTACTCACTACCCCCCATCTCTTCGCGGGTCTCACCTACCAAGTAAACAGGATTTCCCTCCTCCTTGAAATCCATAGTAACAGCAGTGCGAATATCATCCACAATACCCACGGCCATAAGAACACGAGTTGGGGGTATATTCACGCCGAAAGCCTCATTGTAAAAACTTACATTTCCTGAGACATAGGGTATGCCGAGAGCACGTGCACCGTCGCCCAATCCCCGACAGGATTCCACAAATTGACCCATTATCTCCTCCTTTTCAGGATTTCCAAAATTCAGGCAATCTGAGAAACTGTGGGGTCTGGCACCCACAGCAACAAGATTGCGAACGGCCTCATCTATTGTGTAAAGTGCCCCGGCATATGGGTCTATCTTCGATATGCGGGGATTTGCAACGGTGGTTATGCCTATGCCCTTCCATGAATCTGAAAGAGGTTTCAACACAACAGCATCACCATGGGATTCGAGACCTATCACGCCCTGCAGGGGTTTCACAACGGTTCTTCCCTGAACCTCATGGTCGTATTGCCTTATAATCCATTCCTTGCTCCCTATGTTGAAGGAGTTAAGAAGTTTGAGGAGTATTTCTCTGTAATTTGGCTCCACGGGAATCTCCTGCATTCTTTTCTTTTTGACTATTTTGTAAGGTCTATCATATTCCACGCCTGCGGTGACAAACTCAAGTGGAAGATGCAAAATACGCTTTTCATGCCAGTAAATCTCAAGGTCATGCCCATCCTTCGTCTCCCCAATAACGCTCATCTCCACATCCCACTTTTCGCATATTTCCTGCAACCTTGGAATATCCTTCTTTTCCAGTGCAAGGAGCATTCTCTCCTGCGATTCGCTAACCCATATCTCCCAGGGGGCCATACCCTTTTCCTTCAGAAGTACACGGTCAAGATGTACTTCAACGCCTACTCCGCCGGCATGACACATCTCTCCCACAACACTTCCTAGACCTCCTCCGCCCAGATCCTTCATTCCCTGAATGATACCAGCATCATTTGCCTCAAGAACCACGTGAATAAGCGGTTCTTTAAGTATTGGATTTCCTAACTGCACTGCTTGCTTCTCTTCCTCGCTTTTCTCGCTTAGAATTTTAGATGCAAAGTTTACGCCATGGATCCCATCACGACCTGTGCGGCCACCTACCATAACGAGTTTGAGTCCTGGTTTTGTAACCCTGCTACGCACAATTTTATTCTTTTGCACGATTCCCAGGCAACCTGCATTCACAAGCACATTGTTTACAAAACCCTCATGAAAATACGTCATGCCAGCAACAGTGGGTATGCCCACCCGATTTCCATAATCTCTTATCCCTGCCACCACCTGATTGAGAAGGTATCTGGGATGCTTTACTCCCGGATTCAGCGATTCGTAGGGATAGTTAGGTGGGCCGAAAAAGAGTGGATCTACCAGTGCTATTGGCTTTGCACCCATGTTGAGCACATCACGTATTATTCCTCCAACCCCCGTGGCTGCCCCGCCGTATGGCTCCACAGCACTTGGATGATTATGGCTTTCAATCTTGAAAACGTATGCATACTTGTCGTTAAATTCCACCACTCCTGCGTCATCCTGCATAACGATAAGCGTATCTGGAGAAGGTATTCCAAAGATATATTTCCTCAACACCCTTTTTGATGATTTATATGAACAGTGCTCGCTCCAGCCCTGGGCTATGGCATGAATTTCTATATCTGTGGGCTCTCTTCCCAGCGTGGCGAAGAAATCCCTGAGTTTATGCATTTCCTCAAGAGTCAGAGCAAGTCCCATACTCTCGCTAATCTCCATCAACTCCTCATCACTGGCGTTGAGAATTTTTATCTCATAAACTCCCGGGGTTATCTCCTGCGCCTTCATATCTCCTCAACTCTCAACTCATAATCGTGGATCACAGGATTTACCAGCAGTTTTTTAATCATCTCCTGCACCTCTTTTTCCCCCTCCTCCAGGGGCATATCCAGGAAAATCTCGTAGTATTTAGCCACATTGACCTTATCAATACCCTTGAAATTCAGAAGTTCCAAACTGTGTTTTATGGCCTTTCCTTCGGGGTCATCCACGCCTTCCTTGTACCTCACAATTATAGTTGCCCTGAGCATATTTACCCAATGTGGAGGTGATACTTAACCTTTCTTCGCTTAAAAGGTGGGGGGTGGTGGAGGTCTCTGGGGAACCAAGTACATTCCACAGTTGGGACAGTACTGAAAATCTTCCCTAAGGGGATACTGGCATCTGGGACATCTCCTCTCTCTCACAACAGCCCAGATAAAGAAAGGTACAAAGATGAGTGTAAATACTGTTAGAATCACCAGATACCAAGGAAAGGGGGACTCAGGTGGTGCATTACGCACGTATTTGCTTCCCGGGTTGTAGCCCGAGTAATGCCAGTTACCCAGAGGCACAATGGTTAGATTTTTTATTGTTAATCCTGCCTCCTGAGGAGAGATTCCTACCCAGTAATGCACGGTTCTTATGCCCCCTATTACAAGGGATGTGGACTCGGAACCTGTGGATTCCATATAGTAATATTTTCTACCTTGATAGGTGTAATAATCTCTGAGATACTGTGAAAATGGACTTTCAGGGTTCTCTATATTTAGTCCCACAGCCACATGACCCTGAACACCCATGTAGAGCACTTCCATTACAAAAAGCACCTGATGATAACCTAAGATATCTAAGAGGGTGTAGAGAAGAAGCGATTTATCCTCACAGTCTCCCCCCTCAATGAGGGTTTCCAGGGGAAACTTGTAGTAGTCAAAGTAGCCAGTGGATGAGAAATCATCTACATAGGGCACATTCTGCACGAATGTAAGTATGAAATTTGCCTCAGTGAGATTATCGTAATTCAATTTCTTGGAGATATTATTCAGAATGATTGCAAGGTCTCTTATGTGAGTATCGTTGGGAGTTTCAAAATATTCGAAATATGTACGATTCTCTGCAATTCTCAACCCTCCTGGTAATTTTTTGTAATATTGATAATCCTCATAGGGCACGGGCATGTATATTTCCCATACATAGTGCTCGTAACTCACCCTCGCACTCCCATTCTGGCCCAGAAGTATATGAAGTTCGTATGGTTGACCCAGAAATGACCACTCGCGAGTAATATCCTTCTGCGGTGCTCCCTGGGCAAAGTACAGCATCGGAAAAGTAGAGATTACAAGGAAAAAAACTAACATAAAAATGAGAAATCTGCGCATCATTTCTCTTCCCCCCTTTTAAGTGGTTCTCTACAATAGGGACAGAAATTCCACTCGCTGCTTACCCTTTTTCCACAATAGGGGCAGATGGAGTCAAGAGGAGGAAATTTTTTATCTTCCCTTACGCTGATTGCAACAACTAGAACTGCAAAGATGCACATTATTGAGCCAAGAAGTACAAGAGCCCATAATTCTTGTGAACCATAGGAAAAATCTATATCTATGTAAGTGGCACTATTGAAATTCGCAATAATCACATAATATTTTCCAGTGTCTGGTGGAGTGAATTGAATTTCTATATCATCACCTGTTGTGGTATAATAGCACAAGGAGAAATTGCCATTCGTCATAGCATTCTGGAATCCGCTCTCATTATAAATGTATACGGTAAATATGTCATGGGATTTGAGTCTGAATATCGTTGCTTCTCCTTGATGAAGAGTGAAAGAATAACCCTGATAACTTCCCGGAGGGAGGGAAACCATTGTGGAATAGGGATTGTAAAGCCCGCCAAATACGATTAAAGAGAAACCTCCGAGAAATACAACTAGTGCGAGAATTTTTTTACCGTGCATGGCGTATGCTTATGCCTCGAGGAATTTAAATTTTGGGGAAAGATTTGAGAAAAACTTAAATAATGCTCCTATATAGAAAGAGATAACATGACCCGACTCATAAAGAGCGAGGTTAGATTCGTCTCCCTTTATCTTGAGGAGAAATACGTGGAATATATCTTTGAAAGAAGATTCAAGCGACTGCTGCAAGAAATGGAGGATACGGAGCGGGAGATTCTTGAGGAACTAATGAATTTTTAAATCCAAATTAATTTTTAGATGCCGGGGCCGGGGTTTGAACCCGGGACCTTCGGATTTCTCAGGCTGGAGGTGGAGTTAAAAAATCCCCTATGAGTCCGACGCTCCACCAGGCTGAGCCACCCCGGCATCCTCACATCATTGTGCTTCCAAAGGGGTCTCCATTTCAGACTCTTCAGCGCTCGTATCTTCAGGAACATTCTCAGGAGTTGCAACCTCTATTTCCTCTTTCTCTTCTTCCTCAGGCAACTCTACAAGTTCCTCTTCAGGGAAATGAAGCACCTCGGATTTACGAATCTCAATTCTCCTTACAGGATATACAGGATTGAGCACATGACTCAAGTCCTTTTTTGCATCCTCAGAGAGAATATATTTTACATATTCGGAAAAAACCATCTCCTTACCTTTAGAAGCGAGATACTCTTGGATACTTTTCCTTATCTGGCTCTTTATTGAACTCTTTATCCTCTTGCTTGGTACGGCTATAATCTTCACACGCATTCTGTATCCATCTGCAGTTTCCACAGGAAATATAGAATCTATTCTGCTCCTTCTCCTCCTCACCATGCGGCGAATATAGTCGGTGGTCATATCGTGGCCTATGAACCTTGTGTAGGCATTGGTGCCCTGCAATCTGTTTATCTTGAAATATAGTTTGATATGCATCTTCTTGAAATTACCCGTTAAGTCATAAAGGGTGACCTCAGCTATCCTTCCCATAACTTTATCAGGTTCATTGGCTGGAGTCATGCCCAGTTCCTTGGAACTGAACGTCTCAGGAGCGATTATTGTGTACCATACCTTTGAACGCCATCTATCGCGAACTCTTCTCGCAGCGGCTCTTTCTGCCCTTTTGCTTGCCATGGAATCTCACCTTGCCAAGGTAAATAGACATTCCTTTAAATAGTTTTTTATAATTGCAACTTTGCAAAATTACCGCTCTGAACATGGGGCAGATTTATATTCTTCTAATGGCATAACCATATATGCTTCGATGTGCCCTGTGCGGCCATGAGGTTGGTGGGGATGCACTGCGATGTCCCAAGTGCGGTGGACCGCTGCAATTTGACTATTTTGAAGGAGAAATACAGCAGGCATCCAGAGTGTGGGATAAATTTGCAGATTTCTTTCCCTTCAAACTTGAGAATAAGTATTCACTGGGTGAAGGTAACACCCCACTCATATATTTGCGCAGATTGTCCCACAGGTTAGGAGTGGAGATATATGCCAAATACGAGGCCATGAATCCCACATGGAGTTTCAAGGACCGGGGTACCTATCTTGCCATACATTATGCGCTCCTTGCCGGTTACCGTAAAGTGGGTACTGTGTCCACTGGAAATATGGGCGCAAGCGTGGCGGCATACTCCTCTCTTGCAGGCACAGATGCCATAATACTAACATCTCGGGAGGTCTCACAGGAATCCCTTATCGGAATGGAAATCCACGGTGCGAATGTGATTGTGGTGGATGGTGACTACGGCATGCTTTACCACCGTGCCCTGGAAATAGGCGCAGAGAAAGGTATCTACTTCATAAATTCAGATAATCCATATCGGATAGAGGGCTACAAGAGCATAAGTTTTGAAATCGCAGATGAGCGAGATGCGGATTATATTTTTGTGCCCACAAGTTCAGGTGGGCTCTACAGAGGCATATTTAAAGGTTATGTGGAGATGAAAAGGTGTGGTTTCGTGGAGAGAGTCCCGCAGATTGTATGTGTGCAGGCATCGGGTTGCTCACCAATTTATACCGCATATATTAGTAGGGCAGAGCATGTGGAAAAGTACGAGAATCCACATACCTTAGCACATGCAATAGAGAACCCCTATCCCCCGAGTGGGGATGCTGTGCTCAAAATATTAAGAGAGAATAAATTTTCCTGTGTGGCCGTGGATGACCAGGCAATTCTGGAGGCACAGAGAGAACTTGCTTCTGAGGGTTTGTTTGTGCAACCCGCATCGGCGAGTGCTTTTGCTGCCTTAAAGATGAAGATCTCCAGAGGAAAGATAGAGAGAAATTCCCGCGTTGTGCTTATTCTCACAGGTGCAGGATTTAGGAATATAGGCCATCTGGATATGAAAAGGCGAATATGTAAACTGGAGGAACTGGAGAGGTGTGTGAAATGAGAGAGAAAACTAAAGGAGAGAAAATTGTTGAGATGCACGATAACTGGCGTAGAGAGTGCCTCAACTTACAAGCATCAGAAAATTATTTATCTCCCCGGGTGAGGCGCGCACTTGCATCGGACATGGCCTCAAGATACAGTATGATATTTGATGAAGAGGTACATGGGGTGAGAATCCACAACGCCTACGGAGGCACAAAGTATCAGGAAGAGATATTGAATCTCGCTGACACCCTTGCCTCTGAGATTTTTGGCTTCAAATTTGCCACAGTGAGACCTTTATCCGGGCATGTGGCAGCCATGGCCGCACTTCTCACTGTTGCCCAAAAAGATGATAAGGTTATGGCAATACCTCCCCAGCAGGGAGGATACGATGGATATGCCCATGGATATCTACCGGATATCTTCTCCTTCAAATATATACCTCTGAAGGTTGATAACCATGGAAACGTGGATACCTCGCAAATCAGGAAAGAAAAACCTCAGGTTATTGTACTTGGAGCAAGTTATATGCTATTCCCTTATAACCTTGACGAAGTTCTTGAAGTCTCTCGGGATATGGGTGCCCGGGTGATATACGATGCATCCCATATAATGGGTTTGCTTCCAGCAGGTTTTCAGAAAAACATAGAGAAATGCGACCTGATTTACGGCTCTACCCATAAGACCTTTCCAGGGCCTCAGGGTGGCATAATTATGAGCAATGATGAGGATTTATTCAAAAGAGCCATGGAGAACCTCACCTGGCGTGTGCAGGACAATTATCACTCAAACAGGGTAGCGGCAATGGCCCTTGCCCTTGAGGAATTCAAACCTGTAGCCAAGAAGTACGGAACTCTGGTGGCGCAAAACTCTCAATCGTTGGGTAATGCTTTAAGCGATAAGGGTTTAAGCATGCTCTATCCTCCCCAATACTCTAGGTCGCATCAACTCCTTGTGGATGTCCCCGCACTCAAAAAATATTTTGATCTAAGCCCTCCAGAAATGAGCCAGAGATTGGAGAAAAACAACATAATTGTGGACTGCGTGGGGAGAATAGGTACTGCAGAGATAACCTGGAAGGGATACAAGCCAGGAGACATGGATATGATAGCAGAGGCCATGGTGCTTGCCCTCAGAGGCGGAGATGTAAGGAGCAACGTGGCAGAGATTCTTGCTCTCTGGGATGGAAAAACCATGGGCGAGAGGGAACTTCATACAGGCTCAGCATAAAGCGTTTCTCCATCCTTCAGGGCGTGCATCACCCTTTTTCCGTTGGCCGTAGTCTTTCTAAGGTTCACCGTTGCCTCTCTGGAAACAACAGCATCGAATAGATGCATTGGGCCTGCGTATATCCGAACTTTTCGATGGGCATACTCTGCGGGTAGATGCAGTCTTATGCTCTTTTTCTTCATCTCCACCTCCACTACCACCCTCTGTGACCTTGCAACTTTTGCTTTTTTAAGGGGTTCCACACTCAGAGACAGCCCGAATCTATCTTCAAGTTCTGATATTTTTCTTCCTTTCTTGCCTATTATTGCCGGAATGGTCTCTTCGCTCACGTATATCGTGGCCCTGTTATCACCGGTGACCTTTGCCCTTATCCTCGTTCCCGGAAACAGACGGGCCAGTTCCTCTTCCAGGGCACGGGAGGCAAGGCGATATATGCCCTTCTCTTCTTGGGTTACCGGAAGAACCACTATTTGCTCGCCGAAACTGTATATCTCGTAAAGCAACACATCGCTTTCCAAATCACGTACCTCTATCACAGGTCTTGCCAGGTCCTCCTCGTGCATCCCGGATGGAACCTTGACCACATAGTTAAGCGTGAGAACCCTCTCCACAGTCCCTGCAGATATATGAATTACTGTATCCACAATCTGCGGAATCACACCCAATTCCACACGACCTATGAACCTCTGCACGGCATCTATGGCACGGGTTGCATGAACCACGCCAACCATGCCAACTCCCGCCAAACGCAAATCAGTAAAAACTTTGAAATCGTTGGTGGTGCGCATCTCATCAAATATCGTGTAATCCGGGCGTACCAGAAGGAGAATATCTCCAGTTTTTTCCATACTACCCTCCAGTGCCGTATATTGCGTGATTTCTCCGCTCAGCACCAGGTCTCTGGGCTTCTCCATGGTCTTCACAATTTTATTCTGCGAAGCATAGAATTCCGCCAGTGCCTGCACGAAGGTACTCTTTCCAGCACCAGGTGCGCCTGATACCAGGATGCCCTCAGCCTTCTCACGAATTCTCCGCATCAATTTATCGCTTATTTTATATTCCTCCAGTGTAAGTTTCTTTACTGGATGCACTGCGGTGATTTCCATGGCATCGGAAAATGGGGGTCTGGTAATCGCTATTCTATAATCTCTCAACTGGACAATGGTTGCGCCCTTTAAATCCATCTCAATGAATGACCTCGAATCTCTTCTGGCCCTTTCCACTATGTCGTTGGCAATTTCCTCAACTTCCTTTGCGGCAATAGAATCTCTTATCTTCACAAATTCCACATTACCAGGGGTGCCACACTTTGCAAAGGCACCAACACCCGCCTTTATATGCACGCTCATGGTTTCTTCGGTGAAGAAATCCTCAATGCGCATTCTCAACTCTCTCTTTGCCTCAAGATAAACCGTGGCGATTCCTTCTATCTCCGCTATGCTCTTTTGCACAAAATCTCCAGTCACAAGGATGGCATCATTCTCCTTTGCACATTCCCGTATGATATTATCAATCTCCCCCTCCTTTGCGTATTTTATCTGCCACTCCTCACCTCTCGAACCCCAGAATCTCAGTGAGATACCCCGGGATTCACATAGATTTCTCAATTTTTTGAGTTCATTGAGTCCTGAGAAGCCTATACTCATCCCCCGATTGGCCTGATGCTCAACCTCCCCAATTATTGCGCGGGGAATTATTATCTCCTCAACTTCGTTGCTCTCCACAAATTCTGTGAACCTACCATCAACAACCACGCTGGTATCCGGCACATACTTCATAGGATACTTTAATCGCTCTGAGTATTTAAGGCTTAACAGAAAATATATATCTATCCTCATCTATGCGCCCCCATGCAGAGAAGAGACTTTCTCAAAAGAACTGAGATTGTTCAGAAACTTCGAGGGATGGGTATAGAGCCCTATCCCCAGAGC
>WALG01000046.1 GCA_015522955.1 DHVE2 group archaeon | reverse complement strand
GTGTAATTCTTTTGTTAATAGGTTTCCATCAACTGGAAGAAGATTTACGTGCCGGGAAACCTTTTGGAAGGGGGTTTCGCTCTTTGCCTCCTCTGCCACCCCCGCCTGTTTAAAATATTTCCTCAAGTGCACAATTTCCTTCTCTAAGAGCATTTCAGGGCATGGTATTTTTATCATTTTAGAGAATTTTACCACAGGTTTTATATACTCAGAGAGCATGAAGGGTATGATAACATGTATCACGCTGACCCCACCCACTCCCCCTTTTTCTTTCTTCTCCAATAAATTTATAAGTTTCCACCACTTTCTTGTTTTGTGGAACGCATACCTTCAGGCTGCTCTTCAATCGATGGTTTGTTAGGAGGAGGGTTTGAGAAAGGTTGCATTACAGAGATTTACGGTGAAGCGGGAAGCGGAAAGACAAACATATGTCTGCAGACTGCCATAAACCTTGCAAAGAGGGGGCAAAGAGTAATATACATTGATACAGAAGGCGTATCACGGGAGCGATTTATGCAACTGGGTGGCGATGAGGAGATTGCAAAGAATATACTCTTCTACGAGGTCTATAGATTCTCAGAACAGAGAGAGATTATTGAACATGCTGTGAAACTCGCAGAGCAGAAAGACGACCTCCCTCTCATCATTGTGGATTCCTTGACAGAATTTTACCGTGCGGAACGTGGTGTTGGAGAAGATACTTCAAGCAAGAGAAATAGTTTAGCATGGCAACTCAGCATACTGAGTTCTCTGGCAAGAAAGAAAAAAATTGCGGTGGTGGTTACCAATCAAGTGTATATGGATACTTCATCCGGGGAACTCAAACCCATAGGAGGGCATACATTGCATCACAATGCCAAGACAATAATTCATCTCAAAAAAATAGGAAATGGTGGGTATCGGGAGGCAATGCTTGTAAAACACAGGTCAAAAAATGAGGGAGGAGTGGCAAGATTTGTGATAAAAGAGAATGGAATTTATGGGGTTGATGAAGATGGGAGTTAACCTCGCAGACATAATAGTAGCCCACGAGATTAAGTTCTCCCAGTTGAAAGGAAAGGTGGTTGCCATAGACGCTTACAATACGCTTTATCAGTTTCTTAGCATAATAAGACAACCCGATGGAACACCGCTACGAGACCATGAGGGACGTGTGACATCCCATCTGTCAGGACTTCTATATAGAACTGCCAATTATATGGCAGAGGGGATTAAGGTAGTTTATGTGTTTGATGGTCGCCCTCCGGATCTTAAAATGCGCACCATGAAAGAGCGAATGAAAATAAGAACCACAGCCCAAGAAGAATGGAAGAAGGCCCTTGAGATGGGGGATATTGAAACTGCCAGAAGCAAGGCTCAACAGGCAAGTTATCTCACAAGGAGCATGGTAGAAGAGGCAAAGAAATTGTTGGATTTGATGGGTATTCCATGGGTTCAGGCACCCAGTGAGGGGGAGGCTCAGGCGGCGTATATAGCATTAAAAGGAGATGCACATGCATCCGCCTCCCAAGACTATGATTCTCTTCTCTTCGGAGCACCACGTCTGGTAAGAAATATGGCTATCACAGGTCGCCGTAAACTGCCGAGAAAGAACGTATACGTGGAGGTGAAACCTGAACTCATAAATTTGAACGAGAACCTAACTACCCTGGGAATTACAAGGGAACAGTTGATCGATATTGGCATTCTGGTAGGCACCGATTACAACCGAGGCGTTAAAGGTATCGGCCCAAAAACCGCATTGAAACTCATCAAGAACCATGGTACCCTTGAGAAGGTAATGCAGGAAAAGAATATTAAAGTGGAGAATTACAACAAAATAAAAGAGATCTTTTTAAATCCACCTATTACTAACGGGTACAAACTTCAATGGAGAGATGTTCAGGTAGATGCACTTCTTGATTTCATGTGCGGTGAGCACGATTTCTCCCGTGATAGGGTGATGAGTGCTGTGGAGAAGATGATGATCTTCAAGAAATATCGGGAGCAGAGAAATTTGGATGCTTGGTTTTGAGCAAACAATTTAATCCCATTAAAATATTGAGGCTTGAAATGAGAGCAATCGCACTATTTTCCGGGGGAAAAGATTCCACCTATGCGCTCTATCTGGCCATGCAGCAGGGTTACGAGATTATGCGTCTTGTTACAATAAAGCCTGAGGTTAAGGATTCATACATGTACCACACACCCATGATAGATTTCACCTCGTTTCAGGCAGATGCCATGGATATACCTCAGGATGTTTACACCATAGGAGATGATATTGATGAACTCCGAGAAATACTTCGCAACTACGATGTGGATGCAGTGATAAGTGGCGCCATAGCCTCAAATTATCAGAAATGCAGAATTGAGGAAGTGTGTACCTCTCTGGGGCTAATATCATATACTCCATTATGGGGCAAAAATCAAACCTTACTGATGAAAGACCTTATAATGGCAGGTCTGGAGGTCATGATTGTGTCCGTCTCCGCTTATGGACTTGATGAAAAATTTTTGGGCAAGATAATAGATGAAGATATTCTGGCTCATCTTCTGAATCTAGAATCTAAGTACAGGATAAATGTGAGTGGTGAAGGTGGGGAATATGAGACTTTCGTTCTTTATGCTCCTTTTTTCAGAAAGAGATTAAAGATAAAGGGATTGAGCGTTAGATGGCTTGGTTCCAGGGGTCTCTTGAATTTTGACGGTATCGAGGTGGAGGATACAGGATGAGCC
>WALG01000045.1 GCA_015522955.1 DHVE2 group archaeon | reverse complement strand
GTTTAAAGGTGATTGAGATGAAGTACATATACGCTTATTTCCTGAAGGAAGATCTTGAGGAACTTGAAAAGAAGGCGCCAGAGCTGACGAAGAGAAAGAAATTGCTGGGTGGAAAGGGAGCAGGCCTTGCGGAGATGACCCGGATTGGATTGCCTGTCCCTCCGGGATACACAATAACCACGGAGACATGCATAAAGTATTTTGAAGAGGGTGGCTTTCCGGAGGGTCTCTGGGATCAGGTTCTGAAGGCAACAAAGAAACTTGAAGAATTTACAGGCAAGAAGTTTGGAAGCGAGGATAACCCCCTTCTCGTATCTGTGAGATCTGGAGCACCCATAAGCATGCCCGGAATGATGGATACCATTCTAAATCTCGGCTTAACAGAGAGAAGTGTGGAAGGCCTTGCAAAGTTGACCTCAAATCCGCGTTTTGCCTGGGATGCCTATCGTCGCCTTATTCAGATGTTTGGTAATGTGGTTCTTGGAATTTCCCATGATGAGTTTGAGGAGCAACTGGAGAAGGTTAAGGAAAAGTATAAGGCCCGACAGGATGTGGATCTTGGAGTAGATGCCTTGAAGGAACTGGTTGAGAAGTATAAGAACGTGTACAAAAGGCATGGTTATGAGTTTCCGCAGGATCCTTATGAGCAGTTGAAGATGGCCATTCGTGCGGTTTTCGATTCTTGGAACAATGAACGTGCAATTGTGTATCGTAAGATAAACAAGATTCCGGATGATATGGGAACTGCAGTAAATGTGGTTACCATGGTATTTGGCAATATGGGTGAGGATAGTGGAACCGGTGTAGCATTTACCCGCGACCCACGTACCGGAGAGAAGCACCTGTATGGGGAGTTCCTACCGAATGCTCAGGGCGAAGATGTGGTTGCTGGAATTCGCACGCCCCATGCCATAAACGACTATAGCAAGCAGGATGCCAATCGTGACCTGCCCACCATGGAGGAGAGCATGCCGGAGGTTTACGAGCAACTCAAAAAGGTGGCTGAACTTCTGGAGAAACATTATCGTGATATGCAGGACATAGAGTTTACTGTGGAACGGGGTAAGTTATATCTTCTGCAGACAAGAAACGGTAAAAGAACTGCCTCTGCAGCGGTGCGTATTGCCGTTGAAATGGTAGGCGAAGGCCTTATAACTAAGGAAGAAGCCATCATGCGTGTGACCCCTGAAAATGTGGACACCTTACTTCACCCGCAGATAGACCCTAAGGCTGAGAAAACTGTGATTGCAAAGGGTCTTGCTGCCAGCCCTGGAGCCGCTGTGGGCAAAGTAGTGTTTGACCCAGATAAGGCTGTGGAACTGGCAGAGAATGGTGAAAAAGTACTTCTGGTACGTCCTGAAACAACGCCGGATGATATACATGGTATGAATGCTGCTCAGGGTATCCTTACTGCTAGAGGTGGAATGACAAGCCACGCGGCTGTGGTTGCAAGGGCCATGGGCAAGCCTGCCGTTGTGGGCTGTGAGGAGTTAAATATCAATATGAAAGAGGGCTATTTCATGGCAAGGGGACACAGGATCAATGAGGACGATGTAATTACTATTGATGGTACCACGGGTGAGGTATATCTGGGTGAGGTGCCTCTGATACCACCATCCCTGAGCGGAAATCTTGAGAAGGTTCTCCAGTGGGCTGATGAGATACGCATCCTGGGGGTAAGAGCCAACGCGGATACTCCGGAGCAGGCAAAGAAGGCAAGAGAATTCGGAGCGCAGGGAATAGGTCTCGCAAGAACCGAGCACATGTTCTTCGGAGAAGAGCGCTTACCAATTATGCAGGAGATGATAATGGCCCAGAGCAAGGAAGAGAGGATAAAAGCCCTGGATAAATTGCTTCCAATGCAGCGCGATGATTTTGTGGAATTCTTCCGCACCATGGAGGGTTATCCTGTTATAATTCGTCTTCTTGACCCGCCGCTACACGAATTCCTCCCAAGCAGAGAAGAATTAACTGAAGAGATTAACGAGTTGAAGATGAAGTTGAAAGAGGCAAAGAGCCTCAAGGAAATGGATCTCCTGCTCTCTCAACTCAACGAGAAGAGAAAGATTCTTCAGGTGGTGAATGAACTGCATGAGTTCAACCCTATGCTTGGATTCCGTGGTTGCAGGCTTGGTGTGATTTATCCTGAAATCTACGAGATGCAGGTACGTGCCATAATCCAGGCTGCCATTCAGGTGAAGCGTGAGGGCAAGGAAATATACCCTGAGATAATGATACCGCTTATAGGGCATGTGAACGAGTTGAAGATACTCAAGGATGACCTGGAGAAGGTTGCAAGGGAAGAGATGGAGCGTGAGGGTGAAGAGATAAAATACATGTTTGGCACAATGATTGAGATACCCCGTGCTGCACTAACTGCCGATGAAATCGCAAAGTATGCAGAGTTCTTCTCCTTTGGTACAAATGATTTAACTCAAATGACCTTTGGATACTCGCGTGATGATGCTCAGGCAAAGTTCCTGAAGAAGTATGTGGAGATGGGTATTCTCAAAGATGACCCATTCAAGTCACTTGACTGGGACGGTGTGGGACAATTAGTGAAAATTGGTGTTGAGAAGGGAAAGAGTGCCCGCAAGGATTTAGAAGTAGGAATCTGCGGTGAGCATGGTGGCGATCCCAAGAGTATCGAGTTTTTCCATCTTGCAGGTCTGGATTACGTGTCCTGCTCTCCATATCGTGTTCCAATAGCGAGACTAGCCGCTGCTCAAGCACAGATAAAGCATCCAAGAAAATAACCCTCTTTTTTATTTTTAAAATGCAGATTGCATATGAGGCATCGTAATCTATAATTACCCAGTTTTCTTATCAGTTCTTATGAAAAACCTGGATGACGTTGATTATGGGGATATTGACAGGTATGGGATGTACGAAAGTATTCATTCGTATCCTGAGCAAATTGAAGAAATGCTTGCTTTTATGAAAAATTTTGAAATTGATGAGTATGAAAATCTGAAAAATGTTATATTCTGCGGTATGGGAGGCTCTGCGATTACCGGAGATATTGTATGCAGTGCTCTAAGCAAGAGGGTGACTGTACCAATTATGGTTAACAGAGATTCGAAGGTTCCCCCCTGGGTTGATAAGGATACCCTTGCAGTATGTGTGAGTTACTCGGGCAATACCAGAGAGACACTGAGCGCATTAATGGAGGCACATACAAGAGGCGCCCATGTTGTGTGCATATCTTCTGGAGGCAAAATGGAAGAAATATCTCTAAAGTATGGATTTCCACATGTGAAAGTGAAGAGTGGAATACAGCCTAGAGCAGCGCTGGGATATATGCTCACCGCAGCCCTCTCTATTCTTACTAAAACAGGAATTGTAACGGAGGATATCATGGGAGAAATATCTGAAACTCTCAAAGTTCTCAGAGACCTTAGAAGCAATGTTGCCCGTGAGACACCACTGAAGCAGAACCTGGCAAAGAAAATTGCAACAAAAATACTCGGGAAAATTCCCCAGGTCTATGCTTCAAATTTTTATTTGCCCGTAGCCCGTAGATGGGTTACGCAATTTAATGAGAACAGTAAAATCCATGCTGAATATAAAGAGATACCCGAGTGCAATCACAACCATGTAGTTGCATTGGACGAGGATAAGGAGAAAATCAAAATTTTTTCCCCGTTTTTCTTCCGTGATTCCAATGAAAATGGATTTATGAAGGAGAATATCAAGTATCTGGAGGAAATTTACAGGCAGTATGGAGTGGAGATAAGTGAAGTGCATACCAAGGGAGAAGGTGCTCTTGCTAGGATGCTCTACGCCATTTATTTAGGTGATTTTGTAAGTTACTATCTTGCAATCCTCCGGGGTATGGATCCAACTCCAGTGGATACTATAAAGAGACTCAAAAAACGTCTTGAGAGAGTTCAGTGAGGTGTAATGTTTAAATATTGAGAAGATGTAATCTACTCAATGGACGACGAATTAAGAAAGAAGGCGGTTGCTGCAGGTACCATGTTCTTCTTAGGCATGGCAGCAGGTTATCTTTTACGAAATGAAATATCGGATATTATGCGCTCAGAAAAGAAAGAGAATAAAAACACAAAGAGAGAAGATAAAGAAGAACTGACAAAAAAGGCGGAGAATGTGGAATTTCAGGGGGCGAAAACTGAGGAAATGGGAATGGATCTATGGACAGGCATGACATGGGAAAAGATCCAAAAAATTTTGGGCACTAGGTATCCAGGTGCAGATGTGGTTAGGGTATATTACGCCCTTACTCCTGATGAAAGAATGGAATGGAGAAAGGGATTGAGGAGGGATGCTTTGACCCCCTTGGACAAGGCATTCGTATACTTAGATTCCAGAATGCTTGTTCAGCAAGACCCTACCCGAAAAGATTTACTAAAAGCAGTTTCCCTCTATTCTCGGGATGTGAACAATTTTCCCCATTTATTCGAAGAGTATTCACAGATTGTTGAGAAAGAATATGGGTTGCAACTCTAAGTTTTTTATATATCCATTTTTCTATAC
>WALG01000044.1 GCA_015522955.1 DHVE2 group archaeon | reverse complement strand
TCTTAGGGTCCTCAACAATATTGGAGAGACCTATAAAAGAATGGAGAATTTGCATCTCGCCACAGAGTATTTCTCAAAATGTTATGAACTTGCAATTAAATTTAGGGAGAGAGGATACCTGCGTCCTGCCATTTATGCCTCTGAGAATCTGGCTGAAATCTACGCCATACAGGGCGATAAAGATAAGGCCAGAGAAAAACTTTTAGAAACTCTTCCTCTTGCTCAAGAGGCTAGGGATATTTCCATGGAAAATTATATATTGCTGGCCTTAGCTATCATAGATGGAGAAGAGGAGAAAGTTAAGGAATACAGTGAGAAAATAGGCCCATACACACATTACATAGCGGATGTTTACTACTATTTCTCTTTTCTTGCAGATTCAACTTTTGCCAAAAGATTACTGCAGGAGGCAATAGATATTTACTATAGAGTTGGAGATGGAAATATGTATCAACAGGCGCTCAAAAAATGGAAAGAGATTGAATAGCAGGAGTTATCTCCTCCGCATTAAAACTGCAAGCGCAAGAACTGCCAATGGAACCAGTATAAGAGCAATACCGTTTATTTCAGGAATGGGCTGTGAAATGGAATATATGTACACCGGATCTCCTGTGACTATGAGTAACTCATTATAAAGGCCGTCTCCATTGTAATCAAACTGCGCAATGCCAGTCTCGCCATACATTAGAGAGAACGGTGTGATACGCGTGTAATTGGTATCATTTTCCACCTTGCCTTGCCATATCACAGAACCATCTACACCTGAAAGATATTTGATATAGTTCCAGTATCTGTTCTGCATATTGTGATGAGCAAAAAGCAATCCTACATCATTGATGCCATCATCATTGAGATCACCAACTATACTCACCATACTTATCCATGAGGGGAAATCAGTGTTACTTATCTCCGCGTAGATTTTTACTTTCCAAATAGTGTTTCCTGTCTTCATATCCACAGCAGCAATATTCACATAGGTACCCTGGGGATCCACACCCATCTCGCTAGCAACCACAGCATCCTGAACACCGTCACCGTTGAGGTCAGATAATTCGCTCTTAAGTAGTGTGCCAGGGAACAAAAATGTAGTATAGTTAAAATCCCGTGTCCATAGAGTTTGACCATTAGTGGAATCTATAGCCGATAGTGTAACGTTGTAATAAGAAGTAGTGGATGATTTTTGACTTACTAGATACACATCAGGTGCACCATCCCCATTCACATCATTGGTGGAAAGATCTACAAAATACTTTGCACCTTTGATGGGCGATAATGTATATGACCACAGAGTTGCATTGTTTTCTATGTCCAAGGCAGTAAAATAGGTGTTGTTATCCACGTAAAATATCTCCCCATAACCGTCGCCATTTACATCAATAGATTGAAGCATGAGATGCGGGGATGGTATACCTGTCGGTGGTTTTGCATCTGTATAAAGGCCCATAAGGCACATGCCTTCAACATCCTTCTCTGCCTTGATTGCACCGCTGGAGTCTATAACCCAAATCTTACCACCTGAGTTGGTATAGGTGAAAACTACAAGATCCATCTTATGGTTCCTATCGTAATCCAGAGTATAGGCCACAGGCTGTGATAGTGCAAATGTTGGAATATTCATTAGGGGCATGCCAGAGAGTGTAGCATTCCATATAATGGCCCCTGTGGATGCATTGAGCATTGAAATCTTAGTTGTAGAACTCACTTCAACTCTTACTATGTTCTCACCGTAACCATTTACACCGTATCCATCAAATCCTATTACATTATAACCTATTGAGGATATATCCCCATTGATTCCAATGGATTCCTTTTTGTTCCAGAGGGTGTTGAGATTATAATCAAAAACTTTTACTTCCATGTCTCCTATTAGATAGTTAAGTACTGTACCCAAATATGCTCCGAAGTAGACAAGCAATGGTGTTTGATTATAGGCATTAATTATCCTTATTTCTCTAAGGTAAGAAGTCACCGAGACTGACTGCCCCATGTATTCAACGGTGTCTGGTACTTCTACAGATGTATAGGTAAGATTTTCAAGAGTATCATAACTAACCTGATATATAGACAAATGTCGTAAATCACTATAATTACTGAAAACCATGTATGCATACATTTGGGTAGGTTGAAACTCTTCATTTAAATATGTCTCCGTAAATAGAGTAGGTTCCACAGCATAATTTTCACCGGGATTTGTTGGGTAAGCCACATCCGTGAATGTCACTTTGTGCAGAATGCTTCCATCTTTTCCATTTAAAAGCACAATGGAGTATGTATGTGCACTGGCATTTTCTATATCAACCTCAATCTCTGCAAGATTATCACCGTTTATATCCACCCATGGAGTCACAGTGCTTACATCATTATTCAAATCTGCTTCCCATACCTTTTGAGGTGAAAAAGATACACTGGCACCACTTGCTGCAACCCCGGGAAGCCATGGTACGATTAGAAGCAATGCAAACACTATAAAGACGATTATTACGCCCCTCAGTTTATTCATTCATAAAACCTCCTTCTACAAAGATATAGAAAAGATAGTATTTATTTTTTACGTTGAATTTCACAAATCTGTCCAGCAAATTTTTTTATATTTCGTAATATACCCCACAGCAAGGTGATGAGATGGGCTATATAAATGAGAATGATAAAAAATATCTCAAAGGCGAGTTCGAAAAGCATCTGAAGGAAGAGGTCAAATTAATGGTATTTGTGGGTGATAAATGCCAATACTGTAGTGTAGCCTCTGCCATAGCCAAGGAAGTTTCAGATTTGCATCCACTAATAAAATTCGAAGAACATTCCACAGAGGACTCTCTTGCAAAGAAGTATGGAGTGGAGCATGCCCCCACAGTTGTTATAACAGACGGAGATAAATATGATGGTAGAATTAGATATGTAGGACTTCCTTCAGGTTATGAGTTCTCCTCTCTAATTGAGGATATAATAGATGTTTCAAGGAGAACTGCAGAAGTCTCTCCTGAGGTTATGGAGAAATTAGCAAAAATAGATAAACCTGTGAGGATACAGATTTTTGTCACACCCACGTGCCCCTATTGTCCAAGAGCAGTTAGGACGTCACATAGGTTTGCTATCATCAACAAGAATATAACTGGAGAGATGGTTGAAGCCTTAGAATTTCCTGACTGGGCTAACAAATGGAACGTGATGAGTGTTCCTCACATAGTTATAAATGAGGATGTGCAGTTTATAGGTGCATATCCAGATGAACAGTACATCGAGTATGTAGTCAAAGCATATGAGAAGATGAGGTGATTGGTATGGAACTTGGTTTTGTACTTCCCACAGGTTCTCGGGAGAGTAAGAGTGTAGACCTTGCAATAATCGGTGGAGGCCCCGCTGGGTTAAGCGCAGGAATCTATGCAACCCGTGCTGGTCTGGATACAATAATAATAGACAAGGGTAACGCAGGTGGACTTGCTGAAGAAGCGCCCTTCGTGGAAAACTATCTGGGATTCAAGGGGATCAAAGGTGAGGATCTTGTTAAGAGGTTTAAGGAGCATGCCATGGGCTATGTAGAGATTTCCGAAAGAAATGAGGTTACTAATATAACCAAAGATGGAGAAGTATTTGTGATTAAAGCAGAGAAGGGAGAGTATAGAGCCAAGGGGATAATATTTGCAACGGGTACTACCCATAAAAAATTGAATATTCCTGGAGAGGAGGAACTATATGGCAAGGGAGTATCATATTGTGTTACATGTGACGGGTACTTTTACCGCGGCAAAAAGGTGGCCGTTATTGGTGGAGGTAATTCGGGGGCCATTGCCGCTATATACCTAAAGGATATAGGTGTTGAACCAGTAATACTAGAGTTTATGCCGCACTATATGTGCGAAAAGGCATACCAAGATATAATAGAGAAGCGTGGAATTTCTTATATTACCAATGCCCAAGTAACCAGTATTGAGGGAAATAATAAAGTGGAAAAAATCGTGTATAAAGATCGTATCACTGGAGAGGTAAATGATATCTCCGTGGAGGGAGTATTCATATATGTGGGTCTCATACCCATCAACGGCCTCGCAAAGAGTCTGGGTGTAGAGACAGACAAGAGAGGCTACATAAAAGTAGACCTGAAGATGCGCACAAATGTTCCACGTGTATACGCTGCTGGGGATGTAACCGGCTATGCAGGTCAGATAATAATCGCTGCAGGACAGGGAGGTATGGCTGCTCTATCCGCGTACGAGGATATCATGCTCCATTAAACTAAGTTCTGGATAAGAGAAACAAGGAAAACTATCGCGCTCACAAGAAGAAACTCATATTTTTCTTGATTTTTTATTTCCACAACTTTGTAAATTATTAAAGAGATTATAAGAAACATAGTAGCAAGCATGAGTCCTACTAGGGGAT
>WALG01000043.1 GCA_015522955.1 DHVE2 group archaeon | reverse complement strand
GCTCAGCTTGGTAGAGCACCTGGCTTTTAACCAGGTGGTCCGGGGTTCGATTCCCCGCAGGCCCGTGAAAGATGAGGTGAGAAGAAAATGGGAAAGTTTAACGTGCTCGAGCACGAACTTGTGCCGGAACATTACTTGGTCTCGAAAGAAGAGGAGGAGAAAATTCTCAAAAAATATGGAGTGAAAAAAGAAGATTTGCCAAAGATTAAGAAGAGCGACCCCGTGCTTAGGGTTCTTGAAAGGCAATACGGGCATATACCCGTTGGCAGCCTTATAAAAATTGTAAGAAAAAGTGATACCGCAGGAAAAGCGGTAGTTTACAGAGTAGTGGTAAGAGATTAAAGGTGAGAATATGGAAACCATAGTTGATGTTTTGTTTAAGAAGAGCGTGGTCAATCACCACATATCTTCCTATAACGATCTTATCCCCACACCGGATAATCCAAATAGTGTGATGCAGCAGATTGTGGATACCACAAAAGTCACCGACGAGGATCCTCATGGAATGATGACTTTAGAAAGGACCAAGACCGGAGGTAAGGTAATAAAGATAAAATTTGGGAGGGTAAGTGAAGATGGAGATGTTATCGAACCTACCATAAGGATTGGCAAACCTGAAGTAAAAGAGGCTACCGGTGCAACACTTCCAATCGCGCCCATGGAGGCAAGACTCAGAGATATGAGTTATATGGCACCGCTATATCTAAAGATAACTGTTGTCGAGTGTGAGGATGGCAGTTGCATGGAGCACGAGCCTGAAACTGTAAAGATTGGTGAATTTCCTGTAATGGTGAAATCAAAGATATGCACACTGCACGAGGATAACATAGATGATTATCTTGATACAATATCGAAGGATAAGGAGATTTTGAACTGGCCCTATCACCAGAAACTTGAATACATAGGGGAAGACCCAGATGACCCCGGTGGTTACTTCATAGTAGGGGGGAGCGAGAGAGTTTTAGTATCCCTCGAGGACCTCGCTCCAAACCGCGTTCTGGTGGAGAAGAACGAGAGATACAATGCAATTGTGGAGACTGCAAAGGTTTTCTCACAACGGAGGGGCTACAGGGCACTAACAATGATGGAGAAGAAGAAGGATGGTATAATTGCTGTATCTGTCCCTGCGGTTGCCGGTACCATACCCCTTGTTCTTCTTATGAAAGCGTTGGGACTTGAGAAGGATGATGAAATTTATCGTGCCATTGTAAGTCATGAGAAGATGAGTGTTATCACGCTTGCCAATATAGAGGAGGTTGAAAACCCCAAACTCTATCCTCCCAATGGCATAAGATCACAGAAAGATGCCATTGAATATCTTGAGAAGAGATTTGCCGCAGGGCAGGCAAAGGAATATAGGGAGAAGAAAATCTCCCAGATACTTGATACTTCGCTTCTGCCTCATCTGGGTACAGAGAAGAAGGACCGCATAAAGAAGGCATACTATCTTGGGAGAATGGCTCGTAGAATTCTGGAATTACATCTGGGACTGAGAACAGAGGATGATAAAGACCACCTGGCCAATAAAAGACTTAAACTTTCAGGAGACCTTCTCGAAGAACTATTTCGAACAGCCTTTGAGGCTTTAATGAAGGACTTGAAATATCAACTGGAGAGAACTTACAGCAGGAAGAGAGGTATAAGAGTTAAGGCTGCCATAAGACAGGATGTTCTGACCCAGAAAATTATGCATGCCATGAGCACAGGAAACTGGGTGGGTGGAAGAACTGGCGTATCCCAATTGCTTGACAGAACTTCACATATGAGTACGTTGAGTCACCTGCGTCGTATTATATCTCCATTAACAAGGTCACAGCCTCACTTCGAGGCAAGAGACCTACATCCCACACAGTGGGGCCGTCTGTGCCCCAATGAAACTCCAGAAGGTCAAAATTGTGGACTCGTAAAAAATGCTGCATTGATTATAGATGTATCCGAGGGTTATCCTGAGGAAAAAGTTCTAGATATTCTCCACAAACTTGGTGTTAAGGAGATGGAATACGAAACCGGTGAATTTAGCCGTGTTTATCTAAACGGAAATCTCGTAGGCTATCACCCCAACGGCAAGGAACTCACCCAAGAAATTCGCAAAAGAAGGAGAAGTGGCCTGATTTCCCATCAGGTAAACATAAGATACGACGATACCACCAATGAGGTAATGATTAACTGCGATAAGGGCAGAATAAGAAGGCCCCTTATGGTTGTAGAGAATGGTGTGGTAAAATACACAAGCAAGCATCGTGAACTTTTGAGAAGTGGAAAGATAGATGTGGAAGATCTTGTCAAGGAAGGTGTACTTGAGTGGATAGACGCCGAGGAAGAGGAGAATGCGTATATAGCCATTTATGCCTACGATATGCCCGAAAGATGCCCTGGCTGTAATCGACCCCTTAGCAGAGGGGATGTTCTCTGGGTGAATCCCGGGGAGGCTGGAAATGTAAAGTTGCGATGCAAACACTGCGGTACAGAGTTCGAGGTACCAAGCAAATTAACCCAAGAGCACACGCATCTTGAGATTGACCCGTTGCTCATTCTTGGCGCTGTTGCAGGATGCATTCCTTATCCTCATCACAATTCCTCGCCAAGAATTACCATGGGTGCGGCAATGATGAAACAGTCTTTGGGACTTCCCGCCGCAAATTATCGTCGGCGCCCAGATACTCGCGGGCATCTGCTGCACTATCCCCAAGCACCAATTGTTAGGACAAAAACTATGGAATTTGTGAATTTTATGCGCAGACCCGGGGGTCAGAATGCTGTGGTAGCCATTATTTCATATCATGGCTACAACATGCAGGATGCTATAGTTATGAACAAAGCCTCCGTGGAGCGTGGTTTAGGGAGGAGCACATTCTTCAGAACCTACAAATCCGAGGAGCGCAGGTATCCCGGAGGACAGGAAGATAGATTTGAAATCCCCAGCCCTGATGTGCGAGGGGCCATGACCGAGGAACGTTACAAACTTCTTGATGAGGATGGCCTCATTTCCCCCGAGGTTTATGTAAAGGGTGGCGATGTGCTCATAGGCAAGACCTCACCTCCAAGATTCTTGGAGGAAGAGACCGAGTTGCTCGGACCTCAGAAGAGAAGAGAGAGCAGCGTGACAATGCGCCCCGAGGAGGAGGGTTGGGTTGACTCCGTACTTCTCACTGTGAGCGAGAATAATTCTCGCCTCGTAAAGGTGAAGGTTCGCGACCAGCGCATTCCCGAACTAGGAGATAAATTTGCATCTCGCCACGGACAAAAGGGTGTGGTGGGCGCAATAGTACCTCAGGAGGATATGCCGTTCACAGAGGATGGTATAATTCCAGACCTCATAATTAATCCACACGCAATCCCGTCGAGAATGACCGTGGGCCATATCCTTGAGATGATTGGTGGAAAGGTCGGCTCCCTTGAGGGCAGGTTTGTGGATGGAACCATATTCAGCGGTGAGCCCGAAAAGGCCTTGAGGGAATCATTAGTAAAACATGGATTTAAATACAACGGAAAGGAAGTTATGTATGATGGCATTACTGGCAGGAGGATTGAGGCTGATATATTCATCGGTGTGATTTATTATCAGAAACTGCACCATATGGTGGCCGGCAAATTCCATGTAAGGTCCCGTGGACCCGTTCAAATTCTCACTAGACAGCCTACAGAGGGGCGTAGCAGACTCGGGGGGTTGAGATTTGGAGAAATGGAGAGAGATACACTTATAGGCCATGGAGCGGCCATGGTTATAAAGGATAGGCTCCTTGATAACTCTGATGGTACCGTGCTCTATGTGTGTGGCAATCCGGATTGCGGGCATATTGCCATATTCGATAGAAAACGCGGAATACTTCGCTGCCCAGTTTGCGGAAACACCACAAATATTTATCCAATTGAGACCAGTTATGCGTTTAAGTTGATGCGTGATGAACTCGCCTCACTTGGTGTGATTATGCGTCTAAAGGTAGGTGAGATGAAATGATGTCCCGCCCATTTGGATTGATAAGGAGAATAAAGTCCATCAAATTCGCACTTTTATCCCCCGAAGAGATAAGAAAAATGAGTGCCGTTAAGGTTATAACCGCAGATACCTATGATGATGATGGTTTTCCTATCGAGCGTGGATTGATGGACCTGCATATGGGTGTTATAGAACCGGGATTGAGATGCAAGACCTGTGGAGGAAAGGTGGATGAATGTCCCGGTCACTTCGGACACATTGAACTTGCCATGCCCGTAATCCATGTGGAGTTTGTAAAAAATATTAAGAATTATCTAGATGCCACATGCCGCGAATGCGGAAGAATAAAACTTAAGGATGACGAGATTGAGATTTACAAGCAGAAACTGGAAGAGGCAAAGAAAATGGGAGCCTCACCCCTGCAACTTCTTTTAATAAACAAGAAAATAATAGATGAAGCATCCTCACGCCCAATATGTCCCCATTGTGGGGCTGAACAGAGAAAAATCACTCTGGATAAACCCACAACCTTCAGAGAGGAGGGAAGAAAACTCACCCCCAAGGAGATTCGTGAGAGACTGGAGCGCATACCTGATGAAGACCTTCCTCTCCTGGGACTTAATCCTGAGACAGCGAGACCCGAGTGGATGATACTTACCGTGCTTCCTGTACCACCAGTGAATGTTCGTCCCACAATCACACTCGAAACAGGGGAGAGGAGTGAGGATGATTTAACACACAAACTTGTGGATATAATAAGAATAAACCAGCGTCTCCGTGAGAATCGCGACAGCGGAGCACCGCAACTTATCATAGAGGATTTATGGGAACTTTTGCAGTATCATGTGACAACATATTTCAATAATCAAACATCAGGTGTTCCTCCAGCCAGACATAGAAGTGGAAGGCCACTGAAGACTCTCGTCCAGCGTCTCAAGGGTAAAGAAGGAAGATTCCGTTCAAATCTCTCCGGAAAGAGGGTAAATTTCTCATCCAGAACCGTTATATCGCCCGAACCATTCCTATCAATAAACGAGGTAGGTGTTCCTGAGGCTGCCGCTCGAGAACTGACCGTGCCGATAACAGTAACAGCCCATAACATAGAAAAGATGCGCGAAATCGTTAGGAGGGGCCCTAATCCTAAGGGAGAGAAATACCTACCAGGCGCAAATTATGTTATAAGGTCCGATGGTCGCAGAATAAAAGTCACCGAAAGAAATGCAGATGAGGTTGCCAAGAAACTGGAGGTGGGGTGGATTGTGGAGAGGCATCTCATCAACGGAGATATTGTTCTCTTCAACCGTCAACCCTCACTGCACAGAATGAGCATGATGGGACATCTCGTTAAAGTTTTGCCCCATCGCACGTTCAGGTTCAATCTCGCAGTTTGCCCACCTTATAACGCAGATTTTGATGGGGATGAGATGAATCTGCATGTGTTGCAGAGTGAGGAAGCCAGAGCAGAAGCAAAGATTCTCATGCTTGTACAAGAGCATATACTGTCTCCAAGGTTTGGTGGTCCCATAATCGGTGGATTACATGACCATATCACTGCAATGTTTCTGCTTACCCACAAAAATCCAAAATTCACTCGAGAGGAGACTTTACACATTCTTTCATATCTTAATTATGATAAACTGCCGGAGCCACATATGGAGAACGGCCAAGAGGTATATTACGGAAAAGATTTGTTCTCCCTCATCTTGCCCAAGGGACTCAATATGGAGTTTAAATCCAAGATATGCGACCCTACCGTTTGTAACGCCAAATGTATCTATGAAGCCTGTCCAATCGATGCCTACGTTGTTATTCGGGATGGAAAACTCGTAGCCGGTACAATAGACGAAAATGCCATAGGCTCCATGAAGGGCAAGTTACTTGATAGAATAGCCAAGATGGGAAGTGATGTGGCCCGCAAGTTCATAGATGATTTAACCAGACTTGCCATCGGTGTTATATCCTATCGTGGTTTTACATCAGGTATAGATGATGAGGATATCCCAGATGAGGCTCTTATTCAGATTCATGAGGTTATAAGGGAATCCATGAAGAAGACAGATGAACTCATTGAAATGTACAAACAGGGCCTTCTGCAACCCGCTCCGGGCAGAAGTGTAGAAGAGACTCTTGAGATGGAAATAATGCGTGTGCTTGCCCATGCCAGGGATGAGGCAGGTAAGATTGCAAGCCGCCACCTTGGACTTGAGAATCCCTCTGTTATCATGGCCAGAAGTGGTGCCCGCGCTTCCATGCTCAACCTATCTCAGATGGCAGGCTCCATAGGACAGCAATCTGTGAGAGGACAGAGATTACATCGCGGTTATCAGGATCGTACCCTGCCGCATTTCAAGCGTGGAGATTTAGGTGCCAAGGCCCGCGGTTTTGTGGAATCGTCTTACAAGAAGGGTTTGAGTCCGACAGAGTACTTTTTCCACTCCATGGGCGGTCGAGAGGGACTTGTAGATACTGCAGTTCGTACCTCACGCAGCGGTTACATGCAGCGCAGACTGATAAATGCGCTCGAGGACCTTAAGGTAGACGAAACTCGTAAGGTCGTGGATACGGGAGGAAGTGTTATTCAGTTCCTTTACGGCGAGGATGGCATAGACCCGACGAGATCAAGTGGGGGAGAGAACATCAACATGGAGGAGATTCTCACCGATGTACTTGGAGAAAAATATCTTCTAAGGAGGAGGAGGTAAATGGCAAAGATTTCAATTATCTGGAAAGACAAGATGGAAAACGTTGACAAGTTAAGACTTAATGCGCCCGTGTATTACGCGGTGGATTTTGAAATTAAGCGGGAACTGGAGTTCCCTGTGTATGGATATATAACGCTTAAGGGCTCAGAGGCAAACTACAGGGTGAAAATAAGTGAGATAAAAGGGTACGAGCCCCTACCTGGGATACTAAAGAGAACATCCAAGAACTTGAAGAGCCTATTAAAGGTGGAGGAAGTGCAGGATATTGCTGCCATTAACCTTTCAGAATTCAAGAAGATTGATGGGGGAAATCTAAGAAGGGTAACTAAGTTCTCCTATGGAATACTGGAGGTTGAGGAGGCTCTGGAGATTACAAAGTTCAGGAAATATACTGAGGAAGAGAAAAAAATATCAGATTACATCGTGGAGAATTATGGTATAGAACTCCCATTTTCCGTGGTCACAAAAATAGAAGAATCCAGAAAGGCGTTGGGATTGAAAAAGAAAGAACTAGAAAAGGTTATTGATAAGGTGGTTGAGGTATACAATAAGAGGGCTGTAGACCCCTATGAGGCTGTTGGCATTGTGGCGGCTCAGAGCATAGGTGAGCCAGGTACTCAGATGACTTTGAGAACTTTCCACTATGCAGGTGTGGCTGAGATGAATGTTACCTTGGGTTTACCAAGATTGATTGAGATCGTGGATGCTCGCAGAGAGCCATCTACACCAACCATGGAAATTCATCTTCGTGAAGATATAAAAAACGATGAGGATCGTGTGAAGGACATTGCTAAGATGATAGAGAGCACAAATGTGATTGATATAGCAGATGTTATAACAAGTGTTGCTGATATGTCCATAATAATTGTACCAGAAGTGAAGAAAATGGGGGGCAGGGGGGTTAAGGTAGAAGATATAATTGAGGCACTTGGCAAATTAAAGTCATATAAACTAAAAGTAGAACAGAGTGAGAATAGAATTAAGATAACACTTCCAGAGGCTTCTTACAAGAAACTTTATCTCCTGGGGGAAAGCATAAAATCTTTAACCCTTAGGGGTATCAAGGGTATAAGCAGGGCAATAGTTAGAAAAAGTAGAGATGGCAGTGAGTGGGTGATTTACACGCAGGGTTCCAATCTAGCCGATGTATTAGAAATCGATGAAGTGGATGGTAGCAGAACACGCACAAATAATATCATAGAGATTGCAGAGGTTCTAGGAATAGAGGCTGCTCGAAACGCAATAATTGAGGAGGCTTTGAATACCCTTCAACAGCAGGGTCTAAATGTGGATGTTCGCCACATAATGCTTGTGGCAGATACAATGACCTACAATGGCACTGTGGAAGCCATAGGCAGGCATGGTATAGCGGGAGAGAAAGAAAGCGTTCTAGCAAGGGCTGCGTTCGAAATCACCTCCAAACATCTGCTCACCGCTGGCATACTTGGAGAGGAAGACCATCTGCGTGGAGTGGCTGAAAATATAATAGTGGGTCAGCCCGTTACCTTAGGTACAGGCGCGGTTACCCTGATATATAAACCTCCAAAAAAGAGGTGATATGAATGGATAGAGATACACTAATTAAAGAATTAAAAAAGGTGCTGAACTCGGGAAAAGTGCTCTTTGGTCTCAAACAAGCAAAGAAGGCATTGGAAAAAGGCGAGGCAAAACTGATCATTGTGGCTGATAACTGCCCGGAGAGAAGCAAGATTGCAGATTGGAAGATACCAAAGATATTCTTTGATGGCGATTCTGTGGAACTTGGTGCCTCATGCGGAAAACCATTCAGTATATCTGTGCTCACCATTATTGATGAGGGTGAGAGCAGCCTTCTCAAGATGGTGAAGTCATGACCAACATAAAACTGGATGCACAGACCCTACGGTATATATCAATATTTGAAGCCGCAACCAACGCAGAGGTCAAGGATTGCCTCGAAAGAGATAACACTGTGGTCTTCATTCTCTACCCAAGAAACCTTCGAAGGGTTCTGGTAAACCGGGGGGAAAACATTCAGAAGGTTCGCAACTTAATCCATAAGAACGTGACTGTCATCGAGTACTCCCCGGACATTGTTGCATTTATCCGAAATATCTTCCACAGATTTCATGTGAGAAATGTAAGGGTAGAGAATATTAATGGAGAATTCAATATTGTTGTTGAAGTGGACCCTAAGGAGAAGGCACGGGCTATTGGAAAAGATGGCCAGAACCTTAGATTGGCCAAGGAGATAATAAATCGCCACTTTCCACTGAAAAACCTCATTATCTCTTAATTCCTTTATTTTTAAGATAATCCTCCACAATGCGAGTGTGGTCAAAGGCCAGTGATGGTAGTTTGTCTATGGGAATGAATTCTGCCAGAGATGCATCGTCTCCGCCTTTTATCTTCCCTCCAATTTTTCTGAGGGAGAACACCACTGTGACAGTATGACCACGTGGATCTCTATCCGGTGCGGAATAAACTCCTACAATTTCCTGAGGAGATACACAGAGTCCTGTTTCTTCTTCCATTTCACGCGCAATAGCTTTTTCTACAGTCTCTCCATACTCCACAAACCCTCCAGGAAGAGCATACATCCCCCGAAACGGTTCTCTTTTTCTCTTTATCAAAAGAATCGCATTGTTCTCAATTAGTATTCCGTCCACCGTGAGAGAGGGTTTTTTATAAGGATGCTTGAGTACATATTCGAACAGTTCCTGATACTTTTCATATTCACTCACAAGATGTTGCCCATATTTAGTGAGTTTTGTCTCTCCTCCACTTCTACCTCCCCTTATTGAGATGACCAGTTTTTTTCCCATGTTTCTTTCAGCCTCTTTTATGATTCCCCAAGCATGTCTATAGGACATGCTCAGTGATTCAGCGGCTTTGCTTATGCTCCCTCCTTCATCAATGGCCTTTAAAAGTTGATATGCACCCTTGCCAAAAACGTAGCCGTGAGAACTTTCAAACCAGAATTTGTAGCGCACCTGCATCTCTTTTTTCATAAGGTTACTATGCACTCATAGATTATCAAAATTGCGGATTTTGCAATTTTCATTTTTATATTGCCCATCTTAAATTATATCTTCTCAAGGTACTTATTCAAGGTATAACTGAAAGAGTACATTTGGATGAACTGCCGTTGCATCCACGCCCACATCCGCAATATGCTTCTCACCCCTGTACACATTTATTATCCACAGAAATCTTGGCATATTTGTTTGTAGGAACTCTTCTTTAGTTCGAGGCGTTAGTGTATCTTCATTTACAGCCCACCAGTGTATCTCTCCTACATCCTTCCATATATGCTCCTTGTAATCTCCAATCATACTGAGGGATACGGTATAACTGTAGCCGGGATTCAAACCTATTTTCTGATTGGCATATTCATAAACCCGGCTGAGACCCAGTCTAATTTTTGGATATACAGGGATTACGAGATTGGTTAAAACTATTTCTTTATAGCCCATATTATTCCACTCGTATTTTAATTCAATGTTTTTATCATCTCCCACTATAACATCAACTCCCACATACGGACCTATCTGGTCATCATGGACATACACACCCACCACTGCGCGCCTCTCTGAATCGTATTTATAACCTGTTATCACCACAGCATGATAATCAGGTTGCTTTTCATCACCGTTCCGATGCATCTGGAGTATGGCCATTATTGGCATATTGGCATCTATAAAAGCCTTTACTAATCTTTCAAAGAAACCACCCTTTGCATTAAAAACTTCGACGTCAAGATAATTATTCTTGAAATAATTGATTATTTGATATGGATTCAGGCCCTGAGAGGGGAAGGTACGACTCAGTCCCGGTTGCTTATGAGCGTTTTCGGTAATCTCCGCGAGAGATTGCAGCACAGGAATCCCAAATAATGAATTTAAGGCATTATTAATGGTCCATATGGCCGCCGATGCACATACCCCAACCCCTTTATCCTGATTTATGAAAGGCAAGGTGTTCATTTCCATTTTTATCCCGAATAAAGAAATTTTCACCATGGATTTAACAAAAAAATGCTTCAACCCCTCCGAGGAACTATCTGAATTGGCCCGTACTACAGTTCTTCCAAGCAGAGGTTGAGAATATCGATCGGTAATGGGCTTTTTTATAGCAAATCCCAAATATATTTCTTTCAGTGTCTCATGGTTTCTCTCTCTTAACCAATTGAACATATATTCTGGCTTCTGGAGGTACCTTTTTAAAGTATCTTCTGTGAACTCTCCAGAGAAAAAATGATAACGTGTGGTGTAACGAGGTACATTTCTATAGGTCCTTGAATAAAATTTGGCATAATCTTTCAAGAATTCTCTGTCCACATACTCCTCTTCTACCACAACTGTTTTTGCATCAAGTCTTTGAAGATATTCATACATATATCTTGCAGAGGGTGAGTTTCCCAGATACCTCTCTTCAACAAAATCCCCATAAGAAATTACTGGTGTCATCCCACCCACTCCCAATAATAATCTCAAATATTGATTTCCTGCAATAGTTCGCCAGGAGAGACCGCTGTCACTTCTTTATGGAATTTTTCGGCTATCTTTATGATATCCGGGTCTTCAAAGCTCTTTACCAACTCCATTACCACAGTATCCGGCACTATCTGGGCCTTCACCATTTCTAACACCTCTTATTTTCTATTTCCTCAAGAACTTATAGGATATAGTTTATATAAATTTTTTGATGCATATGC